>DAOSIN010000347.1:0-2731 GCA_035366675.1 Salinivirgaceae bacterium
AAAGAGGCAGGAGGGTTGGTTATAATCGGTACAGAACGACACGAGTCGCGACGTGTTGACCGTCAGTTGCGTGGTCGTGCGGGACGTCAAGGAGACCCGGGTTCATCACAGTTTTTTGTATCTCTCGAAGATGACCTTATGCGCCTATTTGGGTCAGACCGCATCGCAAGAATGATGGACAGACTTGGATTAAAAGAGGGTGAAGTTATCCAACATAGCATGATTACTAAATCAATTGAGAGAGCACAGAAAAAAGTTGAGGAGAACAACTTTGGAATAAGAAAACGTTTGCTTGAATACGATGATGTGATGAACTCTCAACGTGAAGTTGTTTATAAAAAACGTCGACACTCACTGTTCGGAGAAAGAATACAATCCGATACAATAGGAATGATGAGTGCTGTTTGCGAAGAGTTTGTTGATACATACATTGATGACTCCGACTTTGATACATTCCGCTTTGAACTTATGCGACACCTTACAATAGAGCCCCCATTTGATGAAAGCTTCTTTAAAAAGGCAGACGATGATGAGATAATATCAAAAATATTCAAATCGGTAACCGAAAAATATAACAGAAAGCAAGAACAAATTGTAGCACAAGTACTACCTGTTATTTCAGAAGTTTACGAAAAACAGGGTGAACAGTACAAAAATATTGTTATTCCAATAACAGATGGATATCGGGTATATCAGGTAATTACAAACTTGGAAAAATCGTACAAAACAAAAGGGGCGGAGATAATGCGCTCGATTGAGAAATTTATTTCCCTTCTAATTATTGACGAAACATGGAAAGAGCACCTGCGCGAAATGGACGATTTGAAAACATCGGTACAAAGTGCGTCATATGAGCAAAAAGACCCATTGTTAGTATATAAATTTGAATCGTTTGATCTTTTCAAAAAGTTGTTAGATAAGGTTAATCACGATGTAACCTCTATTTTGTTGAAAGCATATATACCAAGTCAAAATGCACAAAATTTCAAGCAGGGAGAGCAACGTAGAGCTGATCACAGTCAGATGAAAACCGGTCGTAGTGATTTAGCTCAACAAAAACCACAGGGACCTGCAAAAGCAGAACCACGTGTAGGAAGAAATGATCCATGCCCGTGTGGAAGTGGTAAAAAGTATAAACAGTGTCACGGAAAATTAGCATAGTGTGAGTGCAATAAAAACGATAAAAAAAAGACTTAGAGAGATGTCGCTCAAAAAGGCTCTAAAAAAGCCAAATGAGCGTAGTTTTATTAATTACAAAGACATTAATCACGTACAACTACTTTTCAACAGGATAAATGATGCACAAGCCGATATCATGTCAAGGTTTGCCCGTTTCTTGTTAGATGAAGGAAAATCTGTTGAAGTATTGATTTATGTCGATACAAAGAAATTAGATCCCGATTTTCAGAATAGAAAAGGGATAAGCTACTTTTGTCGTAAACAACTTAATTGGTACGGTAAACCAAAAGAAGAGGCTTATATCAATTTTGTTTCTAGGCAGTCGGACTTAATGGTTGTTGCTGATTTTAACAACAGCTTTCATTCTCAATGGATTGCCACGTTAAGTAAAGCTAAAACAATAGTAGCACCATTCAATGAGTGTAATAAATGGGCAACTCTGCTTATTGATACAACAAAAAACGATTACAATGAATATCTACAACAAGTAGTTCATTATCTTGGCATTATAAAAACTAAATAAACTATTACTTTAACAGGAGACATAGAGATGGCACTCTTAAACAATTTTGGCATAGGAACAGCACTTATAACACCGTTCAGAAAAGATGGAAGCATTGATTTTAAATCGCTTTCAGCACATATCGAAAATCAAATTAATTCGGGTATCGATTATTTGGTTGCATTAGGTACAACGAGCGAAACTCCAACCTTATCGAAAGAGGAGAAACAAGCTGTTGTAAATTTAATTCTAGAGGTAAACGATAACCGAAAACCTGTTATAGTAGGAGCTGGGGGCTATAATACTCAAACTGTTATTGATGACATAAAAAGCATGCCTAAAGAGATTTGGGGTATTTTGTCTGTTACACCATATTATAACAAGCCTTCGCAAAGAGGTCTTTACAATCATTACAAACAAATAGCACAATCGACCGATAAGCCAGTTATACTGTACAATGTGCCGGGTCGCACATCTGTAAACTTGTTACCTGCAACCACGCTTGAATTGGCTAACGATTTCAAAAATATTGTAGCTATAAAAGAGGCATCGGGTATAATGACACAAATAATGGAGATAATAAGGCAACGTCCCAAAGACTTTCAGGTAATATCAGGCGATGATGCTATTGCATATCCACTTATTGCAGCTGGAGCAAACGGTGTTATATCTGTAATCGGAAATGCTTATCCCAAACAGTTTGCGGATATGGTTCACTATCTTTTAGATGGGAAACTAGAAGAAGCAAAAATTATACATTATAAGCTTCTTCCGTTGATAATGGCGATTTTTGAAGATGGTAATCCTTCTGGAATAAAACAAGCAATGTGTAGTATGGGACTGATTAACAATATTTTAAGAAGTCCACTTGCACATGTTGCAAAACCAACAGCACAAAAGATTAACGCCCTTGTAGATTCTCTGAAAAACACTGGTTTTTAGAAATTTAACGGTCGCTTCGATAAACTAGCGACCGTTCAATTTCTACGGATAAAATAGGGATATTCGTTTAATTCCAATTTTAACCAATTGCTTTCGTTAGATTGTACT
>DAOSIN010000348.1:0-2723 GCA_035366675.1 Salinivirgaceae bacterium
AACACAATTTATGGTCAAGAAAAAAACGGAAGTA
The DNA here is from genome assembly GCA_035366675.1 of Salinivirgaceae bacterium. Classification (GTDB taxonomy): domain Bacteria; phylum Bacteroidota; class Bacteroidia; order Bacteroidales; family Salinivirgaceae; genus JAAYQU01. The sequence goes on from DAOSIN010000348.1 coordinate 35, forward strand.
CCTCCGGAGTTGTTGTCCAAAGAATTTCTAAAACAGTTTAAAACAGAGGAAGACGTAAGCAAGTTCTTGAAGGATCTTCATTCCCAGGTACTCGAACAAATGTTACAGGGCGAGATGGATGCGCACCTGGGGTACGAAAAAAATGATGTAGCGGGCAACAACACGGGCAATTCAAGGAACGGCAGTTTTCCAAAGACTATTCAGACCGAACATGGTGAGTCAACCATCCAGATTCCCAGGGACCGGAACGGGGAATATGACCCGATCATCGTTCCAAAACACCAAAGCAGGGGTCTCTCCATCGAAAAGCTAGTCATATCTTGTTCCAGTTTGGGTCCACAAGGTCTGCCACCATTATCCTCCTTCCTTTGTTTAAAAGGGCTTCGGGCTTCTTGTAATGGGCTTCAAACTTCAAATTGTTTCTTTCAGGGTCCCAGCCTTCGGCCTGAATCTGTTCCTGCATTTCTTTATTCTGTTTCTGCTTTATATTCTTCCCAGCATCGTACATTTTAAGCCTGATTTCAGGGCTTTCCCACCTTCTGAAACAACCCTTGTCTTTTGGGTTTTCGTGCATATAAAGTCTCGATTTTGGTCTTTCCCTATGATTCTGAATGTAGTATTTTGGCAGATTATCAACTTTAATTATAATTCCGAATTCAAAACAATCAACTCTAGCATCATAAAGATCTATCTTGAGTGTGTCGTTAATTGCGTTGATAGCCTCGATGAATTCTTGATCTGAAATGAAAAGTTATGGCCTTTATAGAAATATGGCAAGCTCCCTTTTATACGGATCAAATTTGAGGTAGGTTTATACCAGATTTCAAGATCCTTATAACCATGTAATAGGAATTTTTCCCATCCTGACTGGTATGAGGCTTCATGTTGCACGTCTTTTAAAAAAATGTTATCGTCATACAACACTTTGGTTAACTCTAAGTAATCATACATTTCTTTTTGAATTTATTGGCAGTTTGCTCCTTTTTGATAAGTAGGCTAACATTTCATCCAGCCTTTTAAAAGGCAAACGGAAAGTTGAAATAAGTCATTATCGTTATTATTTATAATTACTAGTTTATTCAGTATAATAAGTGACTGAAGCTGAAGAATATATAGCTGTAGCGTACAATATCATAGATATTCTACGCTAGTCTTTAGTTCTGTATATACTGAATTTAGGAGTAGGAGGAAACCAGAAGCGAAGCTGAAAACTGAGTATTTTTCAAATCCTTTGGTGAATCCTTAGGTGAAGAATAGTGCCAATAATTGTAAATGTCTGCTAAATAGCGCATTGCATCCACCATGGCGTTAGATCCTAAGTCTGGCGCGGCTACCAATTACGCCATACCCGCGAAATCCTTTGGCATTTTTTTTTGCGAGCTGCAAATATTGCAGTTTTTCCCGAAGATATTACAAATCAAAATCATCAATAGGATTCCTGATCGTGCTTAATGAATGTGTAGAAACGTAGGTATAAATCTCAGTTGTTTTACTGCTCTTATGGCCTAAAAGTTCCTGAATATACCTGAGATTAACCCCTGATTCAAGCAAGTGAGTAGCGTAACTATGCCTCAGGCAATGTAATGTAAATTTATGGTTTTTGTATATCATTCCCAGGTATTTATGAAAAATGTTCTCAAGGCTGGTTTCGCTGTATTTTTGACCTTTCACTTGTCCTTCAATTAAGTATACCGTTGGCTTATACATCTTGTAATACTTAATGATAATCTGCATCATTTTTTCACTCACCGGCAGCACCCTGTCTTTTTGACCTTTACCGTTGATAACTGATAAGGTTCTGCGTTTGGAATCCAGGTGACACAACTTAAGATTTATCAGTTCGCTCCTTCTTAACCCGCAAGAATAAATAAGGGTGAGTGCTGTCTGGTGTTTCAAATTTGGTATTGATGTCAGCATTCTTTGTATTACTTCCTTTGGGATGACCTTTGGCAAAGGTCTGTATTTCCGAGGTCTTTCAATGAGTTCAATATTCAGTTCCCTTTGTTCAATTTTTAAGTAAAACAATTTGATGGCATTGATAACCTGGTTCTGGTATGATGCAGAATACCCTTGTTTTATAATGAAATCTTTGTTAAAAGAATGAAAATCTGAGATTGTGATTTGTTCCGGAAGTTTGCTGTCGAAAAAAAGAAAAAATACTTTGATCGCTTTTACGTACGTTACAATGGTTTTTTCACTATACCTCTGATTCCGAAGCCACGTCTCAAAAAAAGACAACCGATGTTCAATCTCACGCCTCATATCATATACTATCTGTTAATTACAAAGATAAAATTTTTCCACACCTTTTTCAACGCGATAATAAAAAGATCAAACAGATTAAATTATTCAATTATTCTGACAGGGGCTTTGTGGTTTTTTACAAAAATAATACCTTTACATACTCCCTGTTTCAGAAACAGTTACATTGTTCTTATGCCCGCACATAAAGTCAGTTTTTTTGACACTTGTAAATTCCGGGATTTACTTTTTTTATTAGCCTTAGAGGATGCTAATAAGGGAAATTTGGGCAAAGCTTCAGAAGTATATAATGCACATTATTTCAGCATCTACACCCCCAAATTTGAGGGTATAAATGCACTTTTATTGAATATAGGACCAAGTTGAACTAAACCGCCCCCGTTCGGAGGCGGTAAATTGATGGTACATTCGAAGTAAAAACTTCAAA
>DAOSIN010000349.1:0-2710 GCA_035366675.1 Salinivirgaceae bacterium
GAAATGCCCTACAGTGAAATAGCTGTTTTGTACAGAAATAATTCTCAATCGAGAATTTTTGAAGAGGCGTTCCGTAGGCGAAATATACCTTATAGGATTTATGGAGGTATTACGTTCTATCAACGAAAAGAGATCAAAGATTGTATCGCTTATTTTCGAATGGTTGTCAATCCTAATGACGATCAAGCCCTGCTTAGGATTATTAATTATCCAGCGAGAGGAATAGGCAAAAACACAGTCGAGCGAATAGAGAGTGTTGCTTTAAATCTTAACGTCTCAATATGGCAAGTAATTAGCTCAGATATTGTAAATCAAATAAATATACAGTCGGGCATTGTTTCAAGAATACAAAAATTTGTTGACTTTATATTAGAACTACAACGCGTTGAACAAGAGATGGATGCTTATGATTGCGCAATGCATGTTGTTAGGGTGTCAGGGCTATATGAAGAGCTGTCGGAAGATAAAACAAGAGAGGGTTTGGATCGCTTGCAGAACGTTGAAGAGTTGTTTAACGGAGTTAGAGATTTTGTAGCAGAAAACTACAACGAAACAAGCGATTTCGTAAGACTGTCCGATTATGTTGAAAATGTTTCACTGTTAACAGATTTCGATAAGGATGAAAAAAACACCAATGTCGTTTCGTTAATGACAGTGCACGCTTCTAAGGGGTTAGAGTTTAAAAGTGTGTATTTAGTTGGAGCAGAAGAATCTCTGTTCCCCTCAAGCATGTCGATTGGAAGATTGAAGGATGTTGAAGAGGAGAGACGTCTGTTTTATGTTGCACTCACACGAGCTAAGAAAAAAGTAACCATATCGTGGGCGAGACAACGAAATATGTACGGAAGTCTCGACACACGACGACTGAGCCGTTTTGTCCATGAAATTGATCCTAAATATTTAGTTCACACATCAAGTTACTCATCTCGAACGGATGGGACGAGATTAAAAGGCTATAGTTTCCAAAAAAGCAGCGGAGCGGGCTTTAATTTTGATTTTAGAAAAAACGTTAATGAACAAAAGCCATCACTAAATATTTTTACAAAACAGGCAGATAAAAATTATGAAGGTGTTTTTATCGAGTTTGCGACTTTACCAATAGGACAAAAGGTTTTACATCAAAAATTTGGCAAGGGTATTGTGGAATCAATTGAGGATGAAGGAACAAACACAAAAGCGATAATTAATTTTGAAACCGGCAAAAAAACGCTTTTGCTTCGTTTTGCACGATTGCAACTGCTAGATTAAAACCGATATTTTTAAAACAAATATTCAACTAAAAAATAGCAAGGTACTTGTGAGACACCGCTCGTTGTTTACAAAATTATAATAACTATATTTGCATAACTAAACTTAATATTAATCAGCGCAATCATTAATAGTAAAAAAACAAAAACTTTTAAATAAAAACATGGATTACAATACAGAACGCGAAAAACTTATAATGCCCGAATATGGGCGATATATCCATCAATACGCACAACATATAAAAACCATAGAATCGCGCCAAGAAAGGACACAAGCAGCGCATGCGCTAATTTCTATTATGGCGACACTAAATCCGGGATTGCGAGATTCGTCTGACTACAGACGGAAGCTTTGGGATCACTTAATGATTATTACGGACTATGAATTAGACGTCGACAATCCTTATCCAATGCCCGATAGAGCAATGTTAGAAGAAAGACCATCGCCTATTAAATATGACTTCAAAGAGATAGATAAGCGACATTACGGTAAGTTGATTGAGCGTATGGCAAAAAAAATACCGGAGTATGAAGGCGAAGAGAGAGAAGTACTTATATCTCTGATTGCCAATACGATGAAAAAGAACTATTTGAATTGGAATAAAAATACTGTCGACGACTCAACTATTTTAGAAGATTTAAGGCGATATGTTCCAAAGGGCGTTGAAATACCAAACGATTTACAACTGTTGGAGACACGAGATTTGGTAAGTCGTCCAGCATCAAGTAAAAAGAGTAGTTCAAAATCACAACAAAGTAAAAGAGGTCGCAGACAAAATAAAAAGAGTAAATAATGGCAACATTCGTAGTAGAAGGGGGAAAACCGCTTAAAGGTGAGATAATTCCACAAGGTGCTAAAAATGAGGCATTACAAGTAATTTGTGCAGTTTTGTTAACATCTAAACCTGTAACCATCAATAATATTCCAGATATTAGAGATGTTAACAACCTAATAGAACTACTTCGTAGCATGGGAGTTAAAGTTCAGCAAAACTCAGTTTCGAGCTACACTTTTCAGGCTGATGACATTAACTTAGATTATCTTCACACCGAAAAGTACCAAAGGCAAAGCACATCTCTACGTGGAAGTATTATGGTTGTGGGTCCTTTATTGGGGCGTTTTGGAAAAGCATATATCCCACAACCCGGTGGAGATAAAATAGGACGCAGGCGATTAGATACCCATTTTATTGGACTACAGAATTTAGGTGCAAAGTTTAAATATAATACCAAAGAGGGTGCTTATACAGTAAAGACTAATGGGTTGAAAGGCGCATATATGTTGCTTGATGAGGCGTCTGTTACTGGTACGGCAAACATTCTTATGGCAGCAGTTTTAGCCAAAGGAGAGACAACAATATATAATGCGGCTTGTGAGCCATATTTACAACAGCTCTCTAAGATGTTAGTGGCTATGGGTGCCAAAATACAAGGCATAGGCTCAAATATGTTGACGATAGAAG
>DAOSIN010000350.1:0-2703 GCA_035366675.1 Salinivirgaceae bacterium
AGTATAATCAAAGTCTAAACTGTTTTTATTTATGACTTCTAAAATATTAATCCACTCGAGTTCGGCTTCCGAGTCGCCGGCACTGGGATTTACCACAAAGAAATATTTATTTTCGTAAGTTTTATCCAACATTCTGATTTTTAAATTATTAGTTTTAATTTTTAAAAGCTGACAAAGATACAAAATTATTTATTATGGCAAAATAACTTAATAGGTTAAAATAACGAAACTGAAAAAATGGCGATATTTTATTATTACTAAAAGGGCAGCTTAATTAGGGACTTTCATTAAATTCTAAATTTAGGAAACTACCCCTATAAGCGTTGCCGATGATGCAGAAACTATTTTTACTTTAACAAAGTCTCCAATTTTTGTGCCATTATTTGGAAATACCACAACCTTGTTTTGAGATGTCCTGCCAAACATATCCTTATCAGATTTTTTTGAACATCCCTCTACAAGAACTTCAAAGGTTTTCCCTACATCTGCTTGGTTTCTTTTTTTTGATATTTTGTTTTGCAGACTTATTATTTCTGTTAAACGCTTTACTTTAACCTCTTCGGGGACGTCATCGGGTAATTTTTTTGCGGCATAAGTTCCTGGTCGCTCGCTATATTTGAACATAAACGCCGAATCGAATTCTACTTCGCGCATAAGCTCCAATGTTTGTTGGAAATCTTGCTCTGTCTCGCCTGAAAATCCACAAAAAACGTCTGTTGTAAGGCTGCAATCGGGAATTAGGGTGCGGATTTTTTTTACTCTATCAAGATAGTATTCGCGAGTATATTTGCGGTTCATTAGTTCCAAAACAGCGTTACTACCAGCCTGAACGGGCAAGTGTATATGTTTGCAAACATTGCTGTATTTGGCAATAACCTCAATTAACTCATCGGAAATATCCTTGGGGTGCGATGTTGTAAACCTGACACGGAAGTTGGGGTCAATTGTTGCAATCATCTCCACTAATTTGGGAAAATTTATCTCTCTATTTTCATCTGTCCAATTGTAACTATTTACGTTTTGCCCCAAAAGAGTAACCTCGCGATAACCACTGTTAATCAACGACTTAATTTCATTAATAATATCCTTAGTATCGCGACTTCGCTCTCTGCCACGAGTATATGGAACAATACAATATGTACAGAAGTTATTGCACCCACGCATAATACTTACAAAACCACAAACAGAACCATCTGCAACTCTTTCAGGAACGATACCTGAGTATGTTTCAACCTCACTTTGTTCAATATCAATACCTTTTGAACCTGAAAGCGCTTTATCTATCAACATGGGCATATCACGGTACGAGTCGGGACCTGCAACAATATCAACAGCCGGATGTTCCAACAGCTTCTCTCCAACACGCTTAGCCATACACCCAATTATTCCCACTTTAACATTAGGTTTTCGCTTTTTATGACCACGAAAAAAATCTAACCTGTTCCAAACTCGCTGCTCGGCATTATCACGGACACTGCAAGTATTTATTAATACAAGATCGGCACTGTTAACATCATTCGTGAGTTCATATCCATGAGCAATTAATATTGCTGCAACAACCTCACTATCAGCTATATTCATCTGACATCCATAAGTTTCTATAAATAGTTGCGGCTTTCTTGTTTTAAAACTCATTCTAAGTTTTTTGTTAGAAAATTAACATTTTTTAGAACTCTTGATGATTTTACACAAAATTCGTACAAATCAAAATTCTATTTTCAACTGATTGTCTAACAATTTGAAACTCCTACGATGATACTTGGTTATACCATATTGTTTTATTGCTTCGCGATGTTTGACGGTTGGATATCCCTTGTTTTTACCCCACAAATATTCGGGATATTCCAATGCAATTTTATCCATAAATCTGTCTCTGGCAGTTTTTGCTAAAATTGAAGCTGCGGCAATACTTTTAAACTGAGCATCACCTTTAACAATTGTTTTGTGTTTTAAATCTCCGTATGATTTAAATCGGTTGCCATCTACAATAATAAATTCAGGTCTAATTTTCAACATATCCAATGCACGGTGCATACATAGGATAGAGGCGTTTAAAATATTTATTTTGTCGATTGTTTCGCGGTCAACAAATGCTATAGCATAGTCAATTGCATTTTGTTCTATAAATACACGTGCTTCCTCACGCTCCTTGTGAGAAAGTTGTTTTGAGTCGTTTAAAAAAGGGTGGTTAAAGTCTTTCGGAATTATAACAGCTGCAGCGACTACCGGACCTGCCAGACAGCCTCGACCAGCCTCATCGCAACCAACTTCAAACTTAAACCCTGAATAGTTTTCTTTTAAAATACCGTTTTCTTGACTTACTGTCGACATTTGAAGAGAACTTACAACTATCAATTTTCCACATCTGAAGGAATTAAAAGCCGCAATTCTCCTTTTGCCACCGAGCCCGTTTTCAACAGGGTTTGGAACTCATCTTCGCTGATTGTTATCGACTTTGTTTTATTTCGCTCAAATTCGAATGTCGCTGATAACCAGTTGTTTATTAATATTTCATATTCAGCATATTTTACATACTTATAACGTTTCAAGTCATCAATAGTACGTTTATTGAGCATAATATCAACATAGTTTATTGGACCTTTAGGTTTCGCTGGTTTATTTTGTGCAAGTGCTTGCTCAATTTTTTTCATCTCTTCGGGATCTTCGGGCATTTGATCTGGATCAGCCATATCTAATTCTTTT
>DAOSIN010000351.1:0-2701 GCA_035366675.1 Salinivirgaceae bacterium
GTGATGTTTCCATAACATGCATTATATGTCTCTTGTTATCTGATTCTATTTCAAAATTAAAATCACTTGGAGCTGAAAAACATGCGGTATTGTAAGGCTCAACCAAATCTCCGGGTTTTATCCAGCCTATTTCGCCACCATTTTCATTTGACCTTGTATCGGCACTATATTTTTCTGCTAATTTTCCAAAAACATCTTTATTATCGTTGATTTTTTTCATTAATTCCACAACAAGAGAAGTGTCCTCTCCTCTTAACATAATATGCCTAACCTTTACAGAATCGGGAGCTGTATATTTCTCAATAATTTTCATTAATCTGTACGAATTGTCTTGTAGATAAGGACCTCTTAGATCTCCAACTTTTCCGTTTTCGAAAAATCCTAACAACTCTTTTTGTGTTGTATTCAAATTATAATCAGCAGAATAGAATTTTATAGACTCGTTTTTATCGGCAAGAGTTCTAAAATCAGAATCAGCAAAGTTTTTAAGAGCCTCGAAACGTTTCAACTCTTCAATATGATTAGCTGAATCTACCTCTGGTTTTATAGTTACAATCGTAACATCCCTTGTTTCTTGCTTATAGTAGTCTTCTTGGTAATCTTTATATAATTTCACTAATAAAGAGTCGTGGCTTGGGGTTATTTGTGCCTCTGTGTAAGGAATAAATATATAGTCAAAATCTATTTCAGTACTCAAATATTTGTCATAAAACTTCTCTTCTGCCGGCGAAACAAAAAACGATGAAGAGACGATGCTTCTCATCTTTTTTATCTGGTGTTCATAAACCATATCTTTAACAAAAACATCCCAAGTTATTTTCGGATCGCTTGCAGTATCACTCTTAATAAGCTCTACAAACCTTTTGGCTTCTTCAGGTTGATAAACTCCATTTGCATCGCACAAAAATGGCATTGAAGTCAGATTTGAATGAGGATGAGCTCCAAAAACCATATCATCAATTTCGTAATCAGAGACTCTCAAACCTAAGTATTCGATTTCGGGTTCTATTAATTTTTGTATAAACAGGTCGTTCCACGCTTTTATGTAAAACTGTGCCTCTGTCTTTATGGGAATTGCAGCTCCTCTTGACACAATGTTTTCGTATTGTATTCGCTCATCAAAAATGCCTTTAAAAACTGAATAGGGAATGGTTTCAACATAATATCCTTCGGGGATATTTGTATGCTTGGTTACTGCTCCACAATCTGTTTTGTCTGATTTACAACTAACTGCAACAAGTGTTATTAAAGTAATTGCAAGTACTACAAAGGGGCTTTGTTTTGTTACTGTTTTCATTTTTATCAGGTTATAATATTTCTGTTTTACTTATCAAAACTCCAAAATTACTCAAACCTTTGGTTATTTAATAATTGAAAAAAGAAAATCCTAAAATAATTAATCGTGAAAGTTTGTAGAATATTGATATACAGTACGTTTAGCGATTATGTTTAATTTTTAACGATATTTCGAATAGTTTGAGCTACTTTATCGCTATTTTTGTTTTTGGACTGTACAATTACGCACAATATTAGAAAACTATGTAATCTCTAAAATGAAATTACATCATAACAAACAAATTCCGAAATAAATACCGCATATCGTCTGCCCGACTGCAAAATTGGAACTATCGATGGACTGGAGCATATTTCATAACAATCTGCACCAAAAACCACGAACATTATTTTGGAAAAATTGAAAACGGGAAGATACAATTATCTCCCGTGGGCGTAATTGCCAATATCATGTGGCATGAAATAAAAAACCATTCAAAAACCATTGATTTGGACGTATTTGTTGTAATGCCAAACCATATTCACGGTATATTAATATTGTACGAAACAAATGATAACAACATTGATGACATTATGGGTGACATTATGGGTGACTGTGCTAACGTAGAGACAGGGCATGCCCTGTCTCTACAACAACGGACATCACAAGAAATCCCAAAAAACATTGATCAACAACGTTTTCAAAATATCGGAACAAAATTCGTTTCGTCCATTATTGGTTCATACAAATCGGCGGTAACGAAACACTCCCGCTGACTGGATTTTGAATTTGCATAGCAACGTCTATTTCACGACCATATTATTAGGGATGAAAAATCATTTAAAACAATACAAACCTATATAAACGAAAACCCGACAAATTGGGTTAACAACAAATTTTATAATTTGTAATGGAATATGACAAACTCAATATTATAAACACATGAAACAAAAACTATTACTAATTTTCGCTCTTATTTTAGCAGCAAAGCTCTCGCACAGCCAAAAAATTCAGCAAAAAAATCGAAGCACTAAATACAATTCTTGCACCCATTCCCATTCAACGCACCATCGTTAAAAAAATCGAATCTCGCCTATCCGTTGGCGACAAAGTAGCACAAAGCATATCCGAAGCATTGGAAAAAGCCGAAGCCCTTAGGCAAAGCATTTTGAAAAAAACCTTTTAAGGCAAACTGCTAAGCGAGAAAGAGATAGCCAAATGCAAACAGGAAATCGATTACGAGCCAGCAAGTGTGTTGCTTGAACGAATTAAAAAGGAGAAAAAACATGAAAAATAAAATAGAGATATATAAAAGTAAAGACAATCAGATTGAATTAAAAGTTCAATTTGATGAAGATACCGTTTGGCTTAGTCGGTCTCAAATGTCTGAATTGTTTGGTCGTGACAGAACAGTTATTTCACGCCATA
>DAOSIN010000352.1:0-2699 GCA_035366675.1 Salinivirgaceae bacterium
CAAACCTTCATTAATTGTTATGGGCACTCGTAGCAGGGGATTTGAAAGTATCGAGTTGGTTGGCGATATTGCTGCAAAAGTTGCTGGAGACACTAATATTCCTATTCTTGTTTTGCCCGAAAAAGCCTATTTAAGCGAACCAACAAATGTAAACAAAATTGTCTACGCTGCTCACTTAGACGGAAAAGACGCAACGTCAATACGTAAAATGCTTACACTTGTGAGCAGCTTTAACGTTTCAATAAAATGCATATATGCTTGTGAAGAACCCGACGATCCTGTAGTAAAAGCTCTGTTTAATCAACTTAAAGAGTATCTATCAAAAGTTGTTAAAAACGCACCTATAGAATACGAATTATTGCATTCTAAAGATATTAGCAAGACATTCAAAAAATATATCATGGATAATGATATCGATCTTTTTGCTTTAACAATGAGAAAAAGAAGTGCATGGGCTAGATTATTTAACCCGTCACTAACCCGTGAAATGCTTGCACAAGCGGATATTCCAATGTTGATTTTCCCTGACTAAAAGCAATGAGCAATTGAGTTAAAAGTTTGTAAAGTTTGTAAAGTTAAAAGTAATTTACGATTAGCAATAAATCAATTGAATGTTAGGGTGTTGTAGAGACGTCATATCATGGCGTCTCTCATATCATGGTGTCTCTCACAAAATTGAAAAAATCAAAACTAATCCTTAGGTATGTTAGCAATTATATTAACAGGTACTTTAACCAATGCCTTATAATCTTGAACAATGTCAAGAATATCTTCATCGTCACAGTGCCAATTAACTATTACATCAAAACCTTGTTTACATACGTCTTCAAAGCGTTTTAAAAGCTCCATTAAATACTTTGAAGTACTTGTATTGAAAAAACTGAGTTGAATAGTTATGGTAGTCTGTTTTTTGGGCTTAACTGAATATTGCTCAATCCATTCCATTACAGGTCTATAGACTTTCATAGCGTTTTCAGGAATTGACCTTCCAACTATAAGCAAGGTGCCCTGTTGTGCATCAAGTTGTATTTTGGGTGAAGAGTGTGTACTTTCTGCTAAATAGTTATTCATTTTACTATTGTTTAAGAAATTAACCAATCAGAATATTATAATTACTTTTTGTAAAAGAACTATCGTTCGAGAATCACTTTTGCCATTTCTCGACCAATTTGACTACATAACTCAATGTCGTTCTGTTTCGGTGAGCAACGCACTTCGGGCTTTGGTCCAACAGTATCGAACTTCATGTTTTCCGCCCACTTTTCTAAAACGCGCAATCCACCACCACCCCAGCTTGAAGAACCAAAAAGAGCTACGTGTCTGTTTTTAATTCCTATCGCATCCAAGCTATTTATTAAATCTCCCATAGGAGTAAAAATTCCTGCGTTATAAGCACAGCTACCCAAAACCAAACCATTATATTTCCAGATATCACTAATTATGTACGATTTATGCGTTTTACTTGAATCATATACTCTTATGTTTTTAACTCCATTAACTGAGAGTTCGCGAGCAATCGTGTCAGCCATTATTTCAGTATTCCCGTACATTGAGCCAAATACGATAACTGCACCCTTTTCCTCTGCCTGATATTTTGACCACAAATCGTATTTGTTTAAAATATAGTTTAGATCTTTACGCCATATAGGACCGTGTGTAGCTGCGAGCATATCTATTTTCAATCCACTTAGTTTTGATAATGCTTTTTGAACCTGTTGGCCATACTTACCGACGATATTACTGTAATATCTGCGTAATTCATCTTCAAAAAATGCGATATTGATTTCATCATCAAACACACCACCATCGTGGGTTCCAAAGCTTCCAAATGCATCAGCAGAAAAAAGAACTTTATTAGTTGAGTCATATGTAACCATTGTCTCGGGCCAGTGAACCATTGGAATCATGTAAAAACTTAATTTATGTTTACCTAACTCAATGGTGTCGCCCTCTTCAACAACTTGCTTGTTTTTAATTTCAATATTGAAATAGCCATCTATTAAAGGAAATGTTCTTTTGTTACCAACTAAAGTGCAGTTTGGATAAAGGTCCATTATTATTTTTATCGATCCACTATGATCGGGCTCCATGTGATTAATAATCAAATAATCAAGAGGTTTTCCCTTTAACAATGAGGTTATATTATCAATATATTCTGCCGAATGACCGTACTCAACCGTGTCAATCAAAGCAGTTTTATTGTCTAGAATTAGATACGAGTTATAAGCAACTCCGTTTGGTATGGGCCAATAGTTTTCAAAGAGGTGCGTTCTGCGATCATTTACTGCAAGTAAAAATGTGTCTTCGTGTAATTTAATGGGTCTCATATGTTTTAAGTTAAAAGGTAAAAGGTAAAAATTGCAAGTAGAGACAATAATTTGCATGCGCTGTCTATACAAAAGTTTAAAGTTGTTTTTCTGACTTTTTGTATTTGTTTTGGCATGTTTGTTTTTATCTAATTTGTTGAATATAAGTGTTTTAATTATTCAATTTACACTATATTTTAGTGTTGCAAATATGGCTGAAATAATTTGAATAAACAAAGATTTTTTGCACCTGTACAATATTAACTTCTTGGGTATATATGAATGTGATTGTAAAGTGTATAATACCAATTGGACAGCTACAATAGTCCAAACTTCGCTATCGCTTTTTTGGACTATGTATCTGTAACATCGGTATTTACCATTGTAAAATTT
>DAOSIN010000353.1:0-2687 GCA_035366675.1 Salinivirgaceae bacterium
TATTATCGATCATAAACTGCCCCTTATGACCGCAAAAATTAAAAAGAAACAAATCCTGCCTGTAATCAACCCCCAAAAGCAAATAAGATATAAGGCTGCCATCATGATTCCAAACATCCTCAGGATCAAATCGATAATTAGGATCTTCAATTGCCCACCAATAGCCTAGCAAACGACCGTATCCAACATTTGGTTCATCTATAAAGAGATCATCGGCTTCTCCATACACCTCGCGTGTAATACATCCTCCTGCATTCAGAATCCAATCGTGACCCACAAATCCGGATCTTTTCTTTGGCTTAAAACCATCAGAAGTATAAGTTAAAGAAATCGGGATAGTAAAATCGCGGTCCTTGATGGTATAAATAGGAATATCAAGGTTGATTCTTCCATTGAACAGTGAGACCGGCGTTTCTCCATATTCCATAAAATCAGAGGTCTGTGGTGTTACGGTACCAAAATCACCTTGCGCCTGTGTTTGTTGACATACAACACTCAACAACAACAAGATAGACAATGATGAAACGGTTTGTTTTACACAAACACTCCAAAATATATAACGTTTCATAAGGCGGGGAATTATTTGTTCATTAATTCGGCTTCCAGTTCTTTGATTCGTTTCTCTTGTTCAAGGACTCTTTTCTCCTGTTCAAGGGCTCGCTTTTCCTGCTCGATAACATACAGGGTCAGTTCTTCCACTTTCTGTAATAATTTTATCTGCATTTCCACCAATCCTAAGCCCTTTTCTTTTACTTCGGCCTCGGAAGGAATGCCCGGCAAATGCCCGTTGGACGATATAAACTCATCCACCTGTTCCAGATTGGGCAAAGAGTAGTCGGGACGGAAAACAAAATCGGCAATTTGATCAATACCCTGTACCAACACTTCGGAACAACGAATAACACCGGCCACATCTAATTTATAATCCGGAGATGTTGTCCCGATGCCCACATTGCCATTGCTCTGCAGAATCGTCATTCGTGTTGAGTTGGAGTTGGTTTTGAAAACTAAATTTTTGTCGTTCAAAGTGCCAAAAACTCCTGTACCCGAATAGATTGTCTGGTTAAAAATAAAGGAACCCATATTGGTATAAATATGAGCATCGTAAGCGTTTTGTGGGCCAATGTCTATATAACCTCCTGTGGTTTGCACCCTTAATGCCCCGGTACTACTTGCGCTTCCGCGAATTGAACCGTTTATGTGTAGTTTTACTTGGGGAGTCGGGATGCCGATTCCAACATTACCGCTAGCAGATAAAATGGTCATTCGAGTAGTGCCATCCGTTTGTAAAGATAAGTTGTTTGTATCATACGCACTAAGTTCTCCATTACCGATAAAGAGGGGTCTGTCGAACAAAAAACGAGATTGATTGGTGTTAAAATTGGCGTAATTAGTAATGCTGGGGCCAATATCAATATAACCTTGAATGGTTTTCACTCTTACGGCTCCTTTACTTCCATTCCCCCTTATAGAACCATTAATATGCAACTTTTCCAGAGGAGTCGCGTATCCGATCCCAACATTTCCGTTAGCAGATAAAATGGTCATTCGGGCGGTGCCATTCGTTTGTAAAGACAGATTGCTTGTGTTATAAGCACTAAGTGTTCCATTTTCAATAAAAAGGGATCTATCGAATAAAAATCGAGATTGATTGGTTCTAAAATTAGCGTAATTAGGTGTACTGGGACCAATATCAATATAACCCTGCGTAGTTTTCACTCTTAAAGCTCCCGTATTTCCCACATTCCCCCTTATGGCGCCATCAACATGCAGTTTTTCCTGTGGAGTTCTGATTCCAACGCCCAATTTCCCCACAATAGAAAGATTGTTCTCATTTATACTACTTTGTGTGCTAGTGTAGTTACCAACTGCAGAATATCCAATATAAAAACCGGTCAAATCATAGTCACCATCGTAATAACAATACGAATGGTCTGTTCTAATATAAACTTTAGCTCTGCCGCTGGGCGATGTGGTTGTTACTATACCTGAGTATTCACCGCTAAATTCGTATAACAAAGTTTCATTTCCGGAATTATCTACATCCCAGATTTCAACATAATCATAATCTTCTTCCGAGTTGATAATCAAATAAAAAGAAATTGTTGAAAACGTGTTTGTGTTGAAAATATATACATCCTGAATATTATTGATATAATTATAATATTCGACGTCAATTTCTCCACTAGTGTTCGTTATGTTGTATGTGGCTGCAGACAGTTGCAAGTGCAGGCCAAAAAACAAGACTCCCGCAATAAGATGTTTTATTAAATTTGTTTTCATGGCTTCTGTTTTTATTTCTTTTTCTTGTTATCAATAAGCTTTTTCCTTTCTGCCGTAGCCCTGTCGAATTGTTTTCTTTGTTGTTCCGTCAGCAGACTTAAAATGTCGGACAGGTGCCTTGTGTGTGTCTCTTTTTTCATCAATTGTCTTTCGAAAAAATCCAGTGGTAGAGCATTTATACTATCTAATTGCTGTATAAACTGTAGTGCTAAGGCTTCAACCTGGTTTTTTTGTGTTTCAGACAGAGATACCTCCTTATCCCATCTTTGGACAGCTTGTGCGGCCTTTTCTCCTTGTGTTTTTCCGGATACAACGTATAAATTGCATAACACGACTAAAAAAAGGAGTAGGTTCTTTAATTTGTTGGTTTTCATGTTCGTGGTGTTTTGTTTATTGTTTAATGA
>DAOSIN010000354.1:0-2672 GCA_035366675.1 Salinivirgaceae bacterium
TATAGACATTAAACTAAAATATGAGGGATACATTGAAAAGGAGAAAGCTAATGCAGAGAAGATTCAAAAATTCAATCACTTTATAATTCCCGATAATATAGATTTGACAAACTATTAAGTATAAGTATTGAGGGCAGGCAGAAGCTAAAGAAATTCAAACCTAAGACAATTAGCGAGGCATTAAGTATTAGTGGAGTTAATCCAAGTGATATAATTGTTATTCTGACACTTCTCGGTAGATAATTAAAGTATTATATTATTGCTCCACGTGGAGCATAAAAATATTTATTAATTATAAATCATGCTCCACGTGGAGCGTAAAAATTTGAATTATGGTAATAAGCGGAACAATAGTAGATGTTTTAAGGCGTAAAACATTTAAAGGAAGACTATATATAACCAACGGTAAAATATCTGATATTCAGCCAACAGAGGAGGCAAATCCTGTCTATATTTTGCCTGGAATGATTGATTCTCATATCCATATCGAAAGTACAATGCTAACGCCAGCACGTTTTGCTCAAAATGCTGTAAGATTTGGTGTACTTTCAGCTGTTTCCGACCCCCACGAAATAGCAAACGTGTGTGGAGTAGATGGAATAAAATTTATGTTAGAAAACGCCAAAGCCACACCGTTTAAGTTTTGGTTCGGAGCTCCCTCTTGCGTGCCAGCAACACCATTCGAACAGAGCGGTGCCGAAATTAATGCTAAACAGATAGGAGAACTCTTTGATAAACTTCACTTAAAATACTTGGCAGAAATGATGAACTATCCCGGTGTCGTAAATCAAAATCACGATGTTATGGATAGACTTAAAGAAGCCATAGATAGAAATTTGCCCATTGACGGTCATGCCCCTGGCTTAACAGGCGAACCGTTGGTACAATACATAAACTCTGGAATTGAAACCGACCACGAATGTACAACGTTAGCTGAAGCAGAAGAAAAAATAAAATGCGGAATGAAAATCTTGATTAGGGAAGGTTCAGCTGCTAAAAATTTCGAAGAACTTTATCCACTAATTGATCTGTTTCCCGATCAAGTTATGCTATGCAGTGATGACCTGCATCCAGACAACTTTTCAAAAAACTATTTGGATAGACTAATTCGTATAGGACAAAACAAGGGACTCGACTTTTGGAACCTTATGCAAGCAGTAACAATCAATCCCGTTTCTCACTACAAGCTCGATGTAGGATTGTTGCAAAAAGGCGACAATGCAGATTTTATTTTAGTTGACAACTTGCAAAGTTTTAGGGTTTTACAAACATGGATAAACGGCAATTTAGTTTTCGATGGAGTAAGCTCTTTTGAATACGAAGGGTCTAATGAAATAATAAACAACTTTAAAGCACAATCTATTTCACCCGATTCTTTAAGAGTAAAAGCTGAAGCAGGTATGCTTAATGTTATTCGAGCTTTCGATGGTAAGTTGTTTACTGACCATATTCAAATCCCTTTAAAAATAGAAAATGATTATTGTGTACCAGATATTGATAACGATATCTTAAAGCTTGTTGTTTTAAATCGTTACCAAGAGGATGCAACTCCACAAGTTTCTTTTATTAACGGATTTGGCTTAAAGAGAGGAGCCTTTGCCAGTAGCGTTGCGCACGATAGTCACAATATAATAGCTGTAGGTACAAATGATAACGATATTGCCACTGCAATTAACTCTATTATAGAGGATAAAGGAGGTTTATCTGTAGTTTCAAATAAAGGAGTAGAACTCCTGCCACTTCCAATTGCAGGTTTACTCTCAGACGAGCCACTTGAAACAATATCGCAAAAATACAGCGAGCTTAATAAAATAGTTAAATCCTGTGGCTCAAAACTAACAGCACCATTTATGACACTCGCTTTTATGAGCCTGTTAGTAATTCCCAAACTAAAGCTCGGCGACAGAGGTCTTTTTGATGTGACGAAACAAAAATTTATTGAAAACTTTACAGATTAAATTTTGGTTTTGAATTGACGGTCGCTGAGCTTGTAGAGACGTCATATCATGGCGTCTCTACTCGGTAGCAGAGCCTGTATTTCGACAAGCTCAATAACCATCAAAGTGACCATTTGAATACAAATTTTTTTAAACCATTAAGAAATTAAGAACCATTAAGAGTAAGAGACGGAGCATGCCCCGTCTCTTTATGTTTAATGCCTTTCAAGGCATTGAAAATCAATAAAAAATTAGCTATAGCCAAAATCAATAAAAAATTATCAAACAACAATGGTCAATAATTAATTGTTCATTGTTAATTGCACATTGCACATTGCAAAAAGAAAAAAGCCACCTGCAAGGTGGCTTTTTTCTTTTTGTGGGCCCAGCTGGGCTCGAACCAGCGACCCCCTGATTATGAGTCAGGTGCTACTAACCTGCTGAGCTATGGGCCCCTCCGCTATAATCTAATGCTTTTTTCGGGTTGCAATAATACGAACTTTTTTGCAATTTGCGAACTTTTTCCTACCTTTTTTTAAAACTTTCGGTGAAAGCATCGTAGTTTAGAAAATAATCACCCTTGGAAAGTCCTGATATATCGATAGTTTTACCTCTTCCGTGTAATACTCTTGTGCCAAGTGAATTAAAAATTTCATAGTCAGTTTCAGTGCTAAAAGTAATAGAGGTAGTAGGCTTCTTGGGTTCATAAGTCACGGGACTAATGGGAGACCGAAT
>DAOSIN010000355.1:0-2666 GCA_035366675.1 Salinivirgaceae bacterium
TTTTTTAATTAGTTTAAGCATTGTTACGGGCTTTATAATTAGCATTATTTTTTTGAGACAGCATAAATTGAATTTAAAAATTATAATTAAAAATATCTTAAAAAAAGATAAAATTTAAAACTCATAATAATAAAACAAATCTCTGTAACTTTGTCCATAGGAATCATAATAAAACTGTTTGAAAACATATTGTTATACCAATTGTAATTTAACAATTGTCAATACTTAAAGACTTATATAAAATTTACGTTATAATCGCTGATATGGAATACAAAATCCCACTTTTTGACCTGAACTTTGACGAAAAAGAGATAAATGCGGTAGCAGAGACAATACGCTCAAACTGGATTTCCACTGGACCAAAATGTGAAGAATTAGAACAGGAGTTCTCGGAACTTCTGAATGTAAAGCATGCTATAAGTTTGGCAAACTGCACAGGTGCATTACATTTAGCATGCATATTATGCGATATCAAAGAGGGCGATGAAGTGCTATGTCCTTCGTTGAGTTTTGTGGCATCAGTAAATTGTATTAGATATGTTGGGTCTACACCTGTTTTTTGTGATATAAAAAGTACAGGCAATATGAACATTGACCCCAAAGAGATTGAAAAGAACATTACAGCCAAAACAAAAGCCATAATAGTAGTACATATGGCAGGTTTTCCCGCAGATATGGATGAAATAATGCTTATCGCACGCAAACACAACTTAAAAGTTATTGAAGATGCTTGTCATGGTCCTCTGTCTGAATATAAAGGAAAGAAACTGGGAACCATTGGAGATATTGGATGCTTTAGCTTTTTCTCCAATAAAAACATTAGCACTGGTGAGGGAGGAATGCTTGTTACCAACAACGACGAGTTTGCCAAACGCTGTAAACTATTGAGGTCGCACGGAATGACTACTATGTCATATCAAAGAGCAACATGGCATGCTACAAGTTACGATGTTGTAGATTTAGGTTATAACTTTAGAATGGACGACATTCGTGCATCCATCGGAATTGTTCAGCTAAGAAAACTCAAAGCAGATTTGGAAAAAAGAGTTGACGTAAGAAAGTATTATGTTGAAAAGTTGTCTGGTATCGAAGAAATTATTATTCCTTTCAAAGATAATAGAGAATTTGTGTCTAACTACATTATGCCAATTGTTTTAAAAAATTCAACTGTTGAAAAACGAGATGAATTAAGAAATTTTATACATTCAAAAGGAATTCAAACAAGTATCCACTATCCACCGATACACAAGTTTTCCATATATCAAAAATATCCGGCGTGTTTGCCTACAACTGAATATGTTTGCGATAATGAAATCACACTACCAATGTACGCAAATCTAAAACAAGAAGAGATTGATTTGATTGTAGATACGATAAAAATGTATTTTAATAAATAACCTTTTATACTGGTTGTATAGTTTTCTGTCTAACGTGTGACAAAAGTTGACATTTTTTGTCACAATTTCTTTCTTTTATGACAAAATATGACTATTTTTGTCATGCAAAATATAGTCATTATGCAAACACTATTAGAAATTAAACGAAGAGAGTTGGGAATAAAAATTTTCGAACTTGCCAATGCCGTAGGAATAGACTCAAGTTTAATGAGCCGCATCCTGTCAGGAAAACGTGAGCCGACACCCCAACAATTGCAAAAATTAGCACAACTTCTTTCAATTGATTATCAACAATTACTAAAAGAAAGAATGAAAAACAGAGTAGTAAACATATTAAAAGAATACCCCGAATATGCCAGTGAAGTTCTAAATGAGGTAAGAGAAGAACGTATCCCCTACCTTTCAGGCAAAAATAAAATGGAGATAATTGACATCTCGCATTTAAGCGATGCGTTAGAGCAATTATCTAAACTGCAAAAACAGTGGGAAAGCCAAAAACCTCTTAACACAACCCAATTGCAAAAAATGGCAAGCTACTTTCATACCAAATATACCTACGAAAGCAATCAAATCGAGGGCAATACCTTGGATTTCCAAGAAACGCACCTTGTTGTAAACGAAGGTATAACCATTGGTGGAAAAACAATACGCGAACATTTAGAAGCAATTAATCATCAAGAGGCTATAGATTTTATTATCGATTTAGCTTCAAGAAAAATTGATTTGAACGACACAGTTCTTAAACAAATACATCAATTAATTTTGAAAGGAATCAATAAAGCCGGAGCAGGAGTTTATAGAACAGCACAAATACGTATAACAGGTAGTAGGCATGTACCACCCGAAGCCTTTTTGTTAAATGGCTTGATGGACGACTATTTTCGTTTCTACAACCAACAAAAAAACAGGTTGCATCCAGTAATATTAGCAGCAGAGATGCATGAACGTTTGGCATCAATACACCCATTTATCGATGGAAACGGGCGAACTTCGCGCTTGATTATGAATCTTATTCTTTTGCAAAACGGATATCCTATTGTCAGCCTAAAAGGAGATTTGGCAAATCGTCAAAGATATTATCGAGCCTTAGAGGCTGTACAAATAGACCATAAAAAAGATGATTTCTACCTATTGATTATTGAACGTACACACGATGCTTTAATAGAGCATATTGAGCTTACTTAAATTTACTGCAAAACTTCAAATTTCATGGTGGTGGCTTCGATAAACCATTAGTTTTGCAAAGTGAATTTTACTTATTATTTTAGT
>DAOSIN010000356.1:0-1906 GCA_035366675.1 Salinivirgaceae bacterium
GGTGTGACGACACACTCAGTATTCTTATATCCACATCAGGCAAAGACTCACTTATTGGGCGACCTATTGTTCAAATTGATGAACAAAGTGCCAGAGAGTACGCTCAAGCCAGCGCATACCGTATCTATTACCATGATATAGGTGTACAAAGCACGGAAGAAGAGGAATTGGTGTTGCTGGGAGCATACTCTGCGTCAAGATATCCGGAAGCAAACTCACAAACCACTAACACTATTACATTCGCTGACGGGACAACAGCCATCATGGGTTTTTTAGAGTTAAATAAGATTAACAGAATAATGCGCATCAATGATGGATATAAAAGAATATCCACTTGGAGACGCCTTAACACTTCGAGGAATCCCGACGATGTTTATGAAATGCGTCAGATAAATGACTCAACCTCGCTACTATCTCTAAAAACATTCGTTCTCAACGAGATACAACTCGACAGTCTGCTTGGCTGGCTACGGAGATGTCAGTCCGATAATCTAATTATAGACCTTCGTAATAATTCAGGTGGAGATGCCAATGTGACAAACAGGCTATTATCGGTGTTTGCACAAAAACCACTAAATCGTCAAAAGGGCGGTTACAGTATGGTGAAAAGTCGTGGACATTTTCAATCGTTTGCACATAGCCTAAATTACACTCAGGCAGTGAATTCCGACATATTCCCAGAGTATGAAGCGCGCGAAGGTATGGAGGGCTTTTATCTTAACGATAGTCTTGAAACCGTAGCTGCGGTGTACCCAGACACACTAACCCAATACACAGGTAAGGTTTATGTACTAACCAACGGAAACTCGTGTTCGGCTGCCACGCTTTTCCCTGCGGTATTGGTACGCAATCGCCGTGGTGTAACAGTAGGACGTGAAACTCGCACAGGTTATCATTCGATGGCAGCACTTAAATTCGCACAAATTCGATTGCCTAACTCCCTATATACCATAAATGTACCTATGGTCCGTTGTGTGTTTGACACCACAATTTGTGACCGTACTCCAGCCAGACGTGGACTCTTGCCCGACTATCCACTTAGGCTAACTCGCCATGAGGTAATGATGGGCAACGACGGGCAAACCGATGTTATGCTCGATTACACTTTATCGCTTATCGCCCAAGGTCTTTATCTAAGCCCTGAAGATCCGTTTGCTACCGCTGACACACCCCCTACACCTAAGTACCCCGTGCATTGGGGAGTCATTGCATTGGTTGGAGCCACCGCAATTTTATTCATTATGCTATGGATAAAGAGGAAAAAAGCCAAAAACTAAAAGTTATTCTATTATTATTTGTTACTGAACAACCATTAAAAAAATAAAAAATGAACGATTTAGATAACAAAAAACCTCACAGACACTAGTGTCTGTGAGGTGTAACTATATGTTGCTAATATTGTTATCTATTTACACTATATTGTAAATTTTGCTAGTGATTGGGCCATAGTATTCGACAAATCTACTAATTGTTCAGCTCCTGCGCTAAGCTCCTCTGAGGTGCTTGAGTTTTCATTGGTAATATGTACCAACTGATTTAACGCTGTGCTAATCTGTTCGGCTCCTTGTCGTTGCTCCCCACTTGCCGCTGCAATTTCATTAGTCATAGTAACTACCTTTCGTATATTTGGCACCACAGTATCAAGCTTCTGACCCATTTCCTCAACAGCCTTAGCACTTTCAAGCGATATACCATCAATTTCTGCTGATGCCTTCTGACTTTGGTCAGCCAAATTTCTAACCTCAGCTGCCACTACTGCAAATCCCCTTCCGTACTCTCCTGCTCTCGCTGCTTCTATGGCTGCATTCATGGCTAATACATTGATTTTACGGGCTATTTCACCAATATTGACTGTTTTTTCGCGTATGTGCCCCATTGCCTTCGCAGTTCGGTTGAATGCCTCACT
>DAOSIN010000356.1:1916-2666 GCA_035366675.1 Salinivirgaceae bacterium
TCACCTACTTCAGCATTTACTTGTTGTCCAAGGTTGGCACTATGGTTAGCATTTTCTAAGTTTTGGTTGATATTGCTGGACATCTCCTCCATTGCCGAAGAGATCTCTTCTGTCGACGAAGATTGGTCGTTTGCTCTGGTTGCAATAAAACCAGATTGTGCTTTAAACTGTTCACTTGCTTCTATTAGTGTATGTGACACATTGTTACTTTCTTTCAAAATTTTTTGTGTCTCTAATACAACGCTCTCAAATGCACGTGTTAATTGTCCAACCTCGTCTATACGCTGTGAAAAACTTTCTGGTGCACGCTCCGTTAGATTGCCTGTACTAGCCACCTTCTCCATACCCGAAATTAGCCCATGTATAGGACGTTGCACCATACGCATAATGACAAAAAAAGTTGAAAATGCCAATACCACGAAGAAAGGAAAAATTCCCCACAATAACTTAAGACCATAAAGGCATACAGAATAACCTGCAAGAGCAGTAAGCGCAATTAATACGGTAATCGCAACAAAAGCAATTTTCAAAAACGACTTTCGGAATACTGCTAACAGCACTGGAATTAATACTGCCAATGCTACACAGAGCAGAATAGTTAAAAAAGTAAAATCGCTCATAATTCTATAGTGTTAGATTAATAAATAATTAGTTGTCTTTTGCAAGATAATAAAAAAAATTGGAACAACAACAGTATTGAAAATTAAAAGTTTATAAAATTATACAAATTACAAGACAGATAAGACATAT
>DAOSIN010000357.1:0-2666 GCA_035366675.1 Salinivirgaceae bacterium
CAAGGTTTTCAAATGCCTGTTTTAGCGCTGTTTCACATATTGATATTCACATAAAAGCATCTTGTAAATCAAGTTTTGCCTTTTCAGTCTCTAAGCTAAGCAGTCGGCTGTTTTTTTCTAACTCTAAATTTTTGATATCGCGTTCTGCTTTTGCTGATTTAACCTTGTGTACTCCCTCGCCCCAGTGGAATAGCGGTATTTTCAGAGAAGCCATAATATTAAAACCGTTGCTCTTTTGTTCCATACCCGTAATTTCAATACCTCCAATCCATGAGTAACCTGCACTTACTCCAAAAGTTGGAAGGAAGTCGGCGCGATTCATTTTTACTTGCTCGTTTTGCATATCAATCTGTTTCATCAAAAGAGAGTATTCGGGTCTTTGCGTAACATCTTCATTTCCAATCATCGATAGAGCTTCAGATGAACAATCAATAACAGTATCGGCTACGACAATATTGGTATTAAACTCGAGCCCTAACGCTTGACAAAGTGCCATTTTTGATAGCAACAATCCGCTGCGAGCTTTCTGCAAATCGAGTGTTGCTTGATTGTGTTTAACCATAACTTTCCCAAGCTCGTTTTGATGAACTAAACCTATATCAACGCTTTTGCGCACAAAGTTTACAAGAGAATCAAGCATGCTTAATGCCTGGCTTGCTAATGTAACTTTTTCGTTTACAGAGACGTAAGTCCAGTATGCTTTGTCGGACTCAAATATGGCGTTCATCTCTTGGAGACTCAGATTTTCCTCAGCCATCTGCTTGCCCAACTTTGCCATTTTGTTGCCGGTAATTATTTTTCCTCCTGCGAAAATAGGTTGCTGCAGATTAATTCCTGCCAAATAAGCCCCTTTTAAAGTTAGCTCTAAAGGCATATAGCCGTATGAATTAAAAACAGGATTCCCGTCTGGACCGTAGATAGGTTGCCCAGTAATTGGGTGGTAGAAATAGTCTGGCTCCAATTGTCCCGACATCGGGTTGAGCTTGTAGGTTGGGAGATATAAATCTTGTTTAAATTTGTTGGTTAAATACGCCATTGTAGCCGAAGCTGATATTGAAGGTAGATACATTGTACGAACGGCTTTCCTTTCGGCATCAGCCTTTTCGATAGTTTTTGCAGCTATCTTCATGCTGTGATTGTTCTTAATTGCCAACTCTCGAGCACGTTCTAATGTAAGAACTTCTTGCCCAGACACTCCAATTGTTATGGATATAAGCAGTATTGTATATAATATCTTGTGTCTCATATAAATTAGTTAAAAGTTAAAAGTTTATAAAGTGGTGCACTGAGCGCAGTATTTCGGCAGGCTCAATAACCACCGAAGTGTTGAAAGTAAAGACAGTACATGTGCTGTATGTACATAATTTCTTAATCGTTTTTGGTTTTTTCTAAGTTTTAACACGGTAAAAAATAGCATATAATATTGGTACAAAAACTAATGTAATTAATGTTCCTACAATTAAACCGCCAATTACAGCTACTGCAAGGCTTCCGTACATCGGGTCGGTTAGCAGTGGCAACATTCCTAAAACAGTAGTTGCCGAAGCCATAATAACTGGTCGTGTTCTTAAAATGGTGGCGTTTACTATAGCATTGTGTGGTTGATTGCCTTCTTTAAGCTGTCGTTCAATTTCGTCTAACAGGACAATGGCGTTTTTTATTAACATACCTATTAACCCAATGGTTCCAATAATTGCTACAAACGTGTAAGCTTGTCCCGTTAGAAGAAGTCCGGAAATAACCCCAATCATTGCCATTGGAATACATAATAGTATGATAATTGGTCGTTTGAAGTCGTTAAAAAGAATGACTAAAATTAGAACAATCAGAATAATTGTTACTGGGAAAAATCTAAATACGTTATAAACGGCCGTATGT
Organism: Salinivirgaceae bacterium; assembly: GCA_035366675.1. Classification (GTDB taxonomy): domain Bacteria; phylum Bacteroidota; class Bacteroidia; order Bacteroidales; family Salinivirgaceae; genus JAAYQU01. The sequence goes on from DAOSIN010000357.1 coordinate 1,879, forward strand.
TGCAATTCGTATTCTCCCATCCAGCGTAGTGAATAGCCATCGGGCAGTTCAATTGATTCTATCTGTTAACGAATATCGTTACGTGCAACAGCGGGGTTGTACTCACTTTTGGGTTCGCATTGGGCCTGAATGGTTCGTTTACCATCGACACGGCGCACAACCTGTTCTTCCCAATCAACTTCGACACCCGATGTTACAGAACTTAATGGAACTGAACGTATTATCTCATTTTTAATATCTTCTAATGATTTTATTCCAATCATTAATCCCGCCAACGTGTTTTTATCAACAGAGTTAATGTTTGGAACCATATTCCACACAGGTATATCATCAAGTTTTTCGATATTTGAACCATCCTTGTCGGTCATTCTCAGCTTTATAGTGATTGGTCTTTCGCCCTCATAAACAGTCCCTAGTGGTACTCCTTCGGTAGCAGTGAGCAGTGCCAAAGCTAAATCTTGACGTGATGTGCTGTTTCTGCGAGCCGCTTCCATTTTATATTGAGCCACCAACGATTTTCCCATGGGCTCCCAGTCGATACCAATGGTAGATTTGTCGATATATGGACTTTGGTGCATTATCTCTACAGCTTTGCTTGATAGTTGCCTTAAAATGGCTGGGTCTGGTCCAGAAAATTCAGCCTCGACAGTATGCGAAGCCTTAACAGATAGATTATATTTTCGGAAACGAATATTTGCATCGGGATAATTGTTTTTCAAATACTCCTCGAAAATGGGTTTCATTCGATTAAGTGTTTCGTAGTCCTCGAAATTGATTAATACTTCGCC
>DAOSIN010000358.1:0-2654 GCA_035366675.1 Salinivirgaceae bacterium
GTGGTTTTCTTGACATTTTTCTATAATCATGAGTTTTATTATCTAAAAAAATATTCCAACCAGCCTCAATATAATAGAGCCGTTGAACAACACTTTGCCCACCTATTTGTTTACCTGACTTATAATATTCGTATTCCCAGAATAGTTCATATAGTCTTGGATACAAGCTGAATTTATCTAAGAAAATATAGTTGGCTATGCCATTTTCAATAGCGCTAATATCTCTTTTTGTAAGTTTTGAAATTCCGAGCGAATCCTTAGTTAATCCTTTGCTGGTGAGATATCTTATTAAAGTGTATTTAATTTGATAATTGTTTGCTCCAAGTGAGTCATAATGAGTATTTGCAATTTTATTCCACTCTTGCTTTAGCTCTTTTTGACATACGTTTATATTAACCAAAAATCCATTTTCTCTTTGTGATGAAGTTGTGTCGTGATAGTATAAGTTGCCGTTAATGGTTGTTTTTTCAAGTTTATCAAAAGCTTCATCAGCACGATATGAGTATTTGGCGTAAGAACGTACAACGTATGAAACTGAGAATAGTATAGAGAAAATTAAAAAGACATATAAAACCCATCTACCAACCTCAGACTTAATTTTTTTAATAAAATAAAAAAACAATAACAAAAACAGTGCTCCCAGAACAACAATTCCTGTTAATGATTTCATTATCAATATAAAAAAGACAAAGTAGAGTGATAGGATTAGACACATTACTTTTAGAACCGTTTTTGTTTGCCGGTTTTCAAAAGCAATAAATAGCAGTGCCACAATAGATAAATTCAACATAAGTGAAAATCTTATATGGCTTATGAAACGAGACATTTTTCTAAAATCTGCAGTTTGTCCTTGTTCTGTAAAGGTTACTGTATATAATCCAATTAACGACACTACAAAAACGGATAAACTAAAAATCCAAAATAGTACTTTTAACTCTTTCTTGTTCAAAGGAGCGGATGTGGCAAGTATTAAGGGAAGTATTAAAAAAGGTAGTTTTATTTTTAAATCATGCAATCCGTACTGATAGTCAGTTGTCCATAATAAGCTTAAAACGTGTAATATATAAAAACTTAGAAATGCAATAAGGGTTTTGTTTTTAAATATGCCTTTCACTTTAGTGATAAGGTTTTTATCGGCTAACCACGCTAAAACTAATATCCACTGTCCGATACTTGTGAAATATGGCGATGATGGAAGTGATGCCACAATTGTCAGCAATCCCAACATGAACAAATTACGTATGTTAAACAGTGATACTTCGCGCATAAAACAATTAAATTTCTATAAATATACGTAAAATCATAAGTTTATGAAATATGAATTACTTCGTTCTCTACAAATGTGTATAACCTATCACCCCTTCTGACAAGCTCTTTGGTTGGCACAGAGATAACATCACCTTTTACAGCTTTTTCAATATTTCTGTTTTCCACTCTAATTTCCTCAATAACAAACTCATACACTCCTGTTGTTGGACCTATTATCATAACTTTCTGTCCTACGGAAAGAGTTCCGCTTTCTATCTTTAGTTCAATAACGTTAATGTTTGAGAAATAGTTAGTTACCTTAGCAATATAGGCTTTAGAGTGTGTCGCCTTGCTTCCGTAAACATTGCTCCACTCGCCTAAACGTTGCCCTAAATAGTATCCATCCCAAAATCCGCGATTAAATACTGTTGACAACTCGTGCTTCCATATTTCAATATTTTCGTTAGTGTAACTGTTTGTTTCTAAGGCTTCTAACGCTTTGTTGTATACTTGACAGGTTTTTTTAACATATTCGGGACCACGTGCACGTCCTTCAATTTTTAACACTCTTACGCCCGAATCAATAATTTTGTTTAAAAAACCTATTGTGCATAAATCTTTAGGCGACATAATATACTCATTATCAATCTCTAATTCATTACCTGTCTCTTTTTCGATTACTATGTATCCTTTTCTGCAAGTTTGCTGGCATGCCCCACGGTTTGCCGATGCGCCTGTTTCGTGAAGACTTAGATAGCATTTACCTGAAACAGCCATACACAATGCACCATGAGCAAACATCTCTATTCTAACTAAATCGCCTTTTGGACCTCGGATATTCTCCTCTTTTATTTTTCTTGTAATGTATGACACTTGGTTAAGATTTAGTTCACGCGCCAACACAGCAACATCAATCCATTGCGAATAAAACCTCAGTGACTCAATATTGGTAATATTCATTTGTGTTGAAGCATGTATTTCAACCCCTTGTGTCGATGCGTACTGAAGTGTTGCAATATCGGTAGCAATAATTGCCGAGACTCCATATTTTTTGACTGCGTCAACTATTTGCTTCATTTCATCTATGTCGCTATCGTATATAATAGTATTGACAGTCAGATAGGTAAGAGTATTGTTCTTTTTGCAGCGCTTAGTAATTTCTGGCAAATCATCTATCGTGAAATTTATTGACGATTTTGACCTCATATTTAGACGACCAATACCAAAATAAACAGAATCGGCACCTCCTTGAATGGCTGCTTGCAATGATTCAAAATTTCCAGCCGGAGCCATAAGCTCGACCTCATTTCGTTTTATCGGACCGTTCAATAAAACTTTAGATTGTGATTGGCTCATATAAATATTTGCTTTTTACCGTTGTAGAGTGTATTAAGTATGATTAATCT
>DAOSIN010000359.1:0-2639 GCA_035366675.1 Salinivirgaceae bacterium
TTTACTGCTGCAATCTCTGTTGAGTTGGTTGTTAGGTCAAATTTGTCAAGCATATAGATAATAGGCTCTGTTAATTCTATTTTTGATATATCGTAGGCTTGATTGGCTATCATACTTTTACTCCTTTTAGGTAATCTTCAAAGGTTTCAGCTTGTCCACTTCTAAAGATAAATTTATTATTAACCCTATTTTCATTTCATCACCTCAACCTATCGTTTAATTCGGTACCGATAAATTCAACAATTCTGCCCTTGCACATTTCCGCTATCCTACTGCCGATTGCTTCATCAAAATCTAATAGCTTGTCTACACTGTATTCGCAACTTAATATAATTGGCATACCTTTCAAGTATCTGTGATTGATTATTTCATAGACAAGATTGATGTCTGATTCTGTGGTCTTGCCCTTATATAAATCGTCCATCAGTAGAACCGGTGCATTTTTGTATTTGCTCATTTCCCTTTGGTAAAATTCTTCGTCTACTATGTTTTGTTTTAGGTGTGTTATGACTTCTCTATACTGCATATACCGCACTCCTACACCTTGTTCCATGAGTTTATTACTTATTGCTATAGATAAATGTGTCTTGCCGGAGCCGACCTGTTTTAGAAACGCTATTGAGTTATTCCGTTCATTTCGTATCTGTTGAAAATTCTTTGCATATTCTTGTGCCATGTCTTTTGCTTCTCTTTGTGTTTGGTTTTTTGGTATGTAGTTGTGGAATGTCTTTTTCAAAAATACTTCTGATATTCCGCAATTTTCAAGGATTCGTTTATAATGTTTGGCTTCTTGACATTTACAGGGCGTTGCTGAGTTTGTCTCGGTATTTATGATCCATTCGGTATCTTTGCAAATTTCGCAATCATGTGCTGCGGACTGCGTAAAATTCGGGTGGGAGTTTGAAAGTCTTTTTATCCTCTCCGTTATGTTGCTTATTGCTTCCATTGCTATTACTTCCTTTCAACTCAAATACCCCCTGCCAACTATTTGCTATTGATTGTTCTAGTATTAATATTTTTTCTTCGTCGGCTGTTGCTAATTCTGAAAGCTTCTTTAGTAATAGTGATATTGCTTTATCTGTCATTGGTTTTTTTATCTTATTACGCATTTCTATAAAATCAAAAATTGTCTGTTTTAATTCTGAATTAGTCGTATACTCTCCGATTATCTTATCTCGATTACTATTACGATTACTTATATCGAATACGGGGACATTTGATATCTTTTGATTTCCATTGATATCATTTGATATCAATTTAACCCCTTCCATATCAGGTGTGGGATATTTGCTTTTATTTGCTCTCACTTGCTGATGTTGCTCCCATTTTGAAAATTTTAAATATGTTTTGCCGTCATATTCATACAAAAATATCAATTCTGCTTCTATAAGTTCTGTTCTCCATTTCTCTATATCCTTATCCTTGATTTTGTCTATCCTCCACGGAAAACACTTTGACCGTAATATAGAAGGTGCTGCAAACATTATTCCATAATCATCGCAAGTAACCATTAACCTATAGAAAAAAACTTCTGCTTCTGGGCTTAATTTATCCAGATTATCACTGGTGCATATTGATTCTTTTATAATACGGTTTGGCATTTACTCACCTTCTTCAACCTCAATTATCTTCTGTTCTATCGCTTCAAGGATAAGAGCCTTTATAGGCTTGTCCTCTTTCTCAGCCGCTTTCTGCAATCTCTCATGGAATTTATCATCCATCACTATAGGAAATGTTTTCACCATATTTCTCACCTCTCTCTCATTTTAACATAGTTACTAACTTATTACAACATTTATTTATTGTTATTTACCGCAATCGACATATTATTTATTGTTTATTTTTTTCTGTGGACTGTGTATAATAGTTATTGGGAGGGGATATTATGCCGATTAATCCAGACACTCATGCAAGCGTTTCTGTGAATATGCCTAAAGAGTTGTATGAGCAGTTGAAGGTACTGGCAAAGAAGAATCACAGAAGCGTATCTGCTGAAATATGCCGATTGGTTGAGAAGGAGTTGGAAGCTGCCAAGGAATAGGCAGCTTTTACTTCCAACTTTCCTTTAGTGCCTTGATTTCGTCCGGCGGTAAGGTTTCTATACCCAATTCCTTCGCTTCGTATATAGTTCCGTCAATAAGCCTTGCCATCTGCTTGCTGTCTAGGTTGTGAGTGTGTTCATATATGATATAGCAATTAAATTTATGTCCGTTTTCCATACGCTCGTCAAACCACTTGGCGTATTTATATATGTTGTTTACATTAACGCTTGCCGGGAGTTTAAAGCCGACTTTATCACCGTTTTCATCCCTCATTATTGAGCCATATTCAAGCACCATCTTTATTTTTGTTTCATCTTCGCCTAGGTTCATAGCCTCGGCAATCTTACTAACTAGCACATGAAAGTATGCATTAGCATCTAGCGAGCGTTTCTTTCGGTGTTCCTTACACTCTATTGCTATTAGTTTTTTATTGGCTATAATCGCCTTTAAATCACTTATATCAGCTTTGGAGGTAAGGGCAAGCGTGATTAACTGCTGCCCCGATTCACTATATGATGTTGATATGTGGTTAGCTGTTAGTTTCATGCTTGCCCCTCCTTCGCTATTTATATTCGTGGTTGATTGAATATCTGGAAC
>DAOSIN010000360.1:0-2638 GCA_035366675.1 Salinivirgaceae bacterium
GGAGATATTAACAAATGGGAATTTTACTGGTGTTACTTTTCAAATAGATGATAATGTAATCGAAACAATATCCCGTCCAAATGCTTTTGCTTATATGATTGACCTTACGGCAGTAACTATGTCTAATTTGAAGGCAATTACAGGCAGTAATGCTTTCAACCCTTGCTCAAATTTGACAATGGTATCACTTCCTGCTGCACAAACAATTGGGATTGCTGCTTTCGGCTATTGCCCAAATCTAACAATGGTATCACTTCCTGTGGCACAAACAATTGGGAATAGTGCTTTCGCATATTGCTCAAATTTGACAACGGTATCACTTCCTGCTGCACAAACAATTGGGAGTAGTGCTTTCTATGATTGCTCAAATTTGACAACAATAACATTTGGGAAATTAACGAGTTTTAGCAGCTCTGGCACATTCGTGAATTGTTATAAGTTGGCTAATATAATTATCGGTAATGATACAGATATTAACCTTGATTTCAGCTCGTTAAGTAATGCGACGTGGGATAACAATATTGATGCTTCCGTTTGGAATGAGAATTTTGTTAGCGGAATAATTAACAAGCTTTTTGATTTTACATCAGGAGATACTCATACGATAAAGTTAGGAACTTATCCTTACGGAAAATTAACATCTGGAACAAAAGCACTTGCTACTGCAAAAAATTGGAACATAACATTATAATACTATGGAAGAATTAAGAATACAAAGACCTGAATTACCAGATAATTGGCTTTATGAAGATTGGGATAATCACATCAGAATATTCACGAAAGAAGTGGCATTAGGCTGCCGTGCAACTCGTTGGCTTGAATGTACAAATGAAGAAAAGGAGCAATGGGAAATGGAGCATGATAACGAGCAATTAATAGAATAAACAAATTATAAATTTTTTAACTAATGGAGAGAGTTATAATAATCTTCAACGAGCTACACATACTTGACTTCTTAATCAAAGAAGCCTTTTATGGATGAACTGTTCAACTTAATAAATAGTGTACAATGAAAGAGTGCGATTGGGATATAATAGGTAAATTTTTTAGTGGAATATTTGTAGTCGTGGCTGGTTTTATTAACCCAACAGAAACGTATCTAATGGCACTTGTTTTGGCTTTTGGCTTTAACATTTTTGCTGGGTTACGAGCCGATGAGGTTAAGATAAAATTACAACGGATAATACCTCCAATTTATTTGAAAAATTTTAACGGAAACAAGCTAAAAGATAGCCTATTCGAGTTGCTAATTATTACAGCTGTAACCTATCTGCTCAAAGGCTTAGTCGAACTAATGCAGTTGAACGGTAGTAGTGCGTATGTTGTGCAAGTGTTGGTGGCGTTTGCGATTTACTATTACTTCACGAACGGGCTTAGAAACCTACAAAAAGCATACCCAAAAAGCAGGTGGTTAAGGCTATTGTATCACTTAATCACGTTCAAATTCAAAGAGTTTTTCGGGGATGATATTGCTAATATAATGGATAAAGTAGAAGATGAATAGTGCAGTAAAAAAACTTACTATTGGAGGGTATTGGTTAGAACCAGAAGAAAAAACAGCACATAAGAAAAAGAAACCAGAGGGTTTCAAAAGTTTAGTAATTTTTAATAAGAATAGATAAATACAAAAAGATAGTAGAGCAATATTTGATGGCTTTTGTCGAAAAACAAGAATTAGACATTGATAATTGCTACTGGGTTGCGGATAGAATAGGCGAGATATTGTCCGTCAACGACCAATATTATTTCAATTTCGATGATATACGCTTTGATGTGGATAATAACGTGGAAGCTGGTCTTATATTTAAGTGGCAAAAAGAAAGTATTGACAATTATTTCAAGAAACGAAAATACGAAGTTAATTACGAAAATTACCTTAAACTAAACGGATATGCGTAACTATTTTACAAACAAGGAGCTAACGGACAGCGGAACAGCTAAACGTTTAGGGATAAAAAACGAGCCGACAAAGGAACAATGGGTTAACCTATTTGCTATACGAGATAACGTACTTAACCCTTTGCGTGAAAAATTCGGAAAGCCTATCAAAATAACAAGTGGCTTTAGAAGTCCAGAATTAAACAAGGCAGTAGGAGGCAAACCAACGAGCCAACACACCAAAGGCGAGGCGATGGATATAACAGCTTTTGACAAAGCGGACAACAAGGAACTGTTTGAATTATGTAAAACGCTTGACTTCGACCAACTGATTGATGAGAGCAATTTAACATGGATACACATATCCTACAAACAACAAAATAGAAAGCAGATTTTGAAGCTATGAAACTAAATTACACACAAATAATCATTACCATTTTGCTGATGCTGGGGATATGGTTATATTTGTCGAAAAACAACGACAAAGAGCAATTCGCCTTTGAACTCGCTAACTACCAAAACGAACTTAAAATAAACAATATAATTATGAAAGAGTTACAGGATAGCGTACAGAGAAGCAATGAGAGGGCATTTAACGAACAACAACGAGCCAACGTATTCAAAAACGATTTAAACGCTTTAAAACGAAAGGAAAGGGCATTACGGGCGGAATTAGCACTGCTAACCGATACGGGACAGATTGTTTTAAAACAAAACGAGATAATAGAGGAGCAAGACACGATAATTAACAAGCAAGATA
>DAOSIN010000361.1:0-2634 GCA_035366675.1 Salinivirgaceae bacterium
TAGTCTAAAAGAAGCTTTTTCTTGGAACTGGCTAATTAATCCGAAACAAATAACAGCAACCGACGATACAGGTACCAACTTTTGGAAAAGTAGAAATATTGTACCTCAGGACACCGTTGTTGTCGAAAAACCAGAATCAAATTTTTTCTACAACTATTATTGTTTTCAAAATTGGAAATTGAAACATTCCTTGGAATTGCCTGTATATCTGATTGAAAAGTTGAGACAAAAAAGTATAATCGACTTGAGTGAAGTTTGGATTAAAGAAGAAAAAGAACACATATATGTAATAAGAGAAGGATTTTATAATAACACAATAGGTGTGAATCTCTCGGAAAGTATATATCTCTAATTTTAAATGCAACACATATGTGTAATTTTACCATTATAGTAGCTCAAATAAAATCAAACCATTAGTTGTTTTATATTTAAATCATGTTACCAAGACTCAACAACATTCATCCTGTCACTCTAACAAATAAATGGATCCCAACATGACTCTATAACCCAACCATGAACATCACCGGAACCCATTTCAATTATTATCAGGTGTGCAAACGAAAACTTTGGTTGTTTGCCAACGGTATTAATATGGAACACACTTCCGATCTGGTCTACGAGGGCAAATTGATTCATGAAACGACTTATCCGCAGCGTCCCGGGCGTTATGAGGAGGTTGAAATCGGAGCATGTAAAATTGATTTTTACGATGCCCGGAATAAGGTTATTCATGAGATCAAGAAAACTGATAAGATGGAAAGGGCTCACGAATGGCAAGTAAAGTATTATATATATGTATTTGAGAATAATGGGATAGAGGGAGTTAAGGGCATCCTAGAATACCCTGCCCTGCGTCAAACACAACAAGTGGAACTAAACGATTCCGACAAACTGCAACTAATATTAATTGAGGCCGATATCGAAAAGATAATCCGTACCGAACAATGTCCCGAGGCAATTCACTCTCGCATTTGTAAACAATGCAGCTATTATGATTTTTGCTTTGTCAGCGAAAATAAAAACGAAAGCTGATACGCAAAAGTATAGCCTAGATTATAATCACGAGCCATGAAAAAAACATATTACCTTTTTAATCCCGGAACCTTGGAGCGTAAGGATAACACCCTGAAATTTACTCCTGTTGAAAAAAGCGAAGACGGACAGGAAACTACCGGTTCCCCTCGTTATTTACCAATTGAAAATACCGGTGAATTATATGTTTTTGGTTCACTTCGAGCTAATAGTGCCATGTATAATTTTTTGGGAGCCAATAATGTTGCTGTGCATTTTTTTGATTATTACGAAAATTATACCGGATCTTTCATGCCTCGCGATTCTTTGCTTTCCGGTCGGATGCTTTTAGCTCAAACAGCGCATTATCAAGACAAAAGAAAACGGATTGTGCTTGCCCGGAAATTTGTTGAGGGAGCTGCATTCAACATGCTGAAAAACCTAAAATACTACAATAAAAGAGGGCGTGACATGGAGCCTCTAATTGCAACAATAGAGGGATATATGTCCAAAATTTCCGAGTCGGCCGAAACCGACGAATTAATGGGATTAGAGGGTAATATCCGAATGATCTATTATGATGCATTCAACTTAATTCTTAACGATTTTGAAATGGGCAATCGCACAAAGCAGCCTCCGGGAAACGAGGTAAACGCCTTGATTTCGTTTGGCAATATGATGTGTTACAGTCAGTGTCTGCGGGCAATTCATCAAACACAATTAAATCCCACTATCAGCTATTTACACACCCCGGGCGAAAGAAGATATTCATTATCCCTGGATATTTCCGAAATCTTCAAACCCCTACTTGTCGACAGAGTAATATTTAAAGTGTTGAATAAAAAGGAAGTACAGGAAAAACATTTCGATAAGAATTTAAATGGTTGTTTACTCAATCAAAACGGGAAAAAGATTTTTGTTCAGGCCTTCGAAGACCGTCTGAATGAAACCATCCGACATCGCAGTCTTAACAGAAATGTTAGCTATAAACATTTGATAAAACTGGAGTGCTATAAGCTCAGCAAACATCTTTTGGGCATGGAAGAATATAAACCTTTCAAGATGTGGTGGTAAATTCTTGTTTGCCGGCTTTTACTATATCGAATTATGTATGTAATTTTGGTTTATGATTTTGGAGAAAACAGAGTAGCCAAAATGTTGAAACTCTGCAGAAAATACTTAAGCTGGATACAAAATTCTGTATTTGAAGGTGAAATCAGTGAAGTAAAACTGAAAGAATTGAAGTACAAAGCAACATTAATAATGAACAAGGAAGAAGACAGCCTGATTATTTTTAAAAGCAGAGACGAGAACTGGCTTAACAAGGAAATTATTGGAAAAGAGCGAAGTAGCATAGATAATTTCTTGTAGAAATTGTCGATCAATATAAAATTCAGCATTAAAGAGCGAAAAAGGCTATTACAAAATCGCTCCATGTTCTTTGACATTTTGAAAATCAATTCATTACTATATATTGTCGATGCACGGCGTTTTTCATAGCATCGTGCATCGACAACCTTTTATAAAAATATATTACATTTGCAAAACCCCAAAGCCCTGAAAACAAGGACCAAACCAATCCTTTTTTGACGGCTTTTAATCAGACCAAAGTGGAATTGAAAT
>DAOSIN010000362.1:0-2631 GCA_035366675.1 Salinivirgaceae bacterium
AATAAATATATGACTGTCAGACTTATCGATAAATACATTATCAGTTTTTGATGGAATTAGTCCTTCAATGGGTTTTATTGTTCGGAGTTCCCACATAGTTGGATCACTCCATCTTCCTGTTCCTCCTTTCCAGTAAAAGTCCCGTGCCAACAGTCCCGTTGTAGGAATTAAGGCAAATGCCAGAATAATAAATAAGCGTCTCATTATATTTAGATTAAAGTTTATCATTTGTATTTGTAATAATACGTTTAAAATTGGAAATATGTTTGTTCGTTTATCAATGATTTACAGACTTACATCAAAGTAGAGACGGAGCATGCTCCGTCTCTAAATATCTATATTGTGTTCGCGGAGAATTTCTAATGCCTTATTACGTTGATTTTTAACTCTAATAACAACAATAATTAGCCATACAATAATTGCGGTTAATATAATAAAGATTGCAATATAAATGTTTCCATACTCTTCATCATATTCTGTTTTAATTCGTGTTTGAATCATAGGAGCTTCAACTGAAGTAGAGTCCTTTAATGCAACAAATTTCTGATAATTCTCTAACGCTCTGCGACTGTCATTAGTCTCAACGTGAAGAAGATATAAGTTGTGGTAAATGTCGCTTAACAGTACACTGTTTTTTGTACTGTCGGCTAAAACTAAAGCTTTATTATACTCATTTTCAGCAGCTTTATAATCTTTCTCTAAGAATTTTACTTTTCCTATATTTAGCAAAATTTTTGAGTAAAGTTCGGTGTAATCTTTATTGCAATAATTCAGAGCTTGCTCTAAAGTTTCGTTCGATTTATCTAATTGCTTTAGCTTGATATAAATCTGTCCTATGTTATTCAAGTTAAATGCTATTTGATCTTTGTTGTGGAAAAGCTGTTGTATTTGGAGTGCTTGCTGATAATGTGATAGCGCCTCTTTAAGATTTCCTGTCTCTTCGTATGTTAATCCTAATTGACTGTGAGTCCGAGCTTTACCGCGTTGATTATCTAATTTTGTGTAAAACTTTAAAGCTGAGTTCAATGCATTTATAGAGTTTGAATATTCGCGAGCGAGAAAATAGACTACGCCGAGGTCAAAATATGTGTCTGCTACATGGTCATCGTGCTCTAATTGCTCAAAAACTCGTACTGTTTGCTGGTAGTAAAAAATAGCTTTTGGATAATCTTTCAAAAGAATGTATGACATTCCTATTTTTTGAAAAATATTACCAGCTCTATCTCGCGCACCAATTCTTAATGATACACGTAAAGCCTGCTGAAAAAAACCGATTGCTTCGTTATATTTTTTTTGATTGTAGTATGATAATCCAATGTAGTTCAATGCGTTAGATAGTTCATGATACTCTTCTAAAGCATTTGCCAAATCTCTTGCTTTTGTTGAATATTCTCGGCTTTTATCGGGATTAGAATCGAGAAATTCTTTTGCTAAATCGTTTAGTGCTATTACACGTTCTATGCTTTTTTCGGGAATACTGTCTATAAGCTCTGCATAACCCGACTGTAGTGATATTGTGAAAATTATTAGTAATAGTAAGTGTTTCATAATCAGACTAAAAGTTTATATATCAATTAGCAATTAACAATGTGCAATTAGCTTTGGGCTAAAGCCCAAAATATGTGTGTTAACCTACAAACCAACGACTTAAAAGTCGTTGCTATTGATAAAGCAATCCCCCAATTCATTCGTAATTCTTCGACAAACGAAGCAACAAAGCCGATGTCGTAATTCGTAATTCGTAATTTTTAATTGTTCATTGTTCATTGCTAATTGTTCATTGTTTAATATTCATTCGGAATTAAAAAATTAATTTTTGATTCATCATTATACGAGACTTCGAAATTAAGCTTTCCTCCCCATAATTTTACAAAATCTATGCAAAAAAACAGATGTTTTTCTGTTTCCGACAAATCATTGCGGTTTTCTATCTCCATAATATCGTCATCGATATTTATAAATCTTGCAATTTTTTTATTTTCGTTTGAGTCTCCATTGTCAAATATAGAAATTATTATTGAATCGTCACTGTTGGTACATTTTATTGTTATTTGACCATGCTCAATTGCCGATTGCATTCTGTACCACATTAAGTTACTGAACACAATTGAAACTGCGACAGGATCGCAATTGAAATAGAGAGTTCTGGGAACTAAGTTTTTTATCTCCACCTGTTTTAAGTCAGACAAATATTTGTAAAGACTTGTAATATCGTCAACTAACTGATAAATATTTGTTCTTTTGGGAAATAGCTCAATTGAGTGTTTTTGAAGTTTAGCCCAATTCAGTGTGTTCTCTATTTGATTGTAAATGCTTGATGTTGACTTAATAAAGGCTGATATTGTATTGTCCGATTTGTCTCCGGAGTTTTTTACCGATTGTATTTCGGCATTGTGAAGCATTGCAAAAAGAGGAAGTTTAATGTTTTGTATTATAATGTTAACTAACTTATCTTTAGTGTTTTGTACTTTTTCAATGTTCTTTTTGCTCTCTTCTAACTGGGCATTTAGAAGGTTAAGGTTTTTGTTTGTATTTTCAAGATTTTGGTTTATCCTATTTTTAACTCTGTAGCGTGAAAAAAGTAATATTGCAATAACAATTGCAGCTACAGTTAGTAAAATAAAAAGATTT
>DAOSIN010000363.1:0-2621 GCA_035366675.1 Salinivirgaceae bacterium
GATATAGTAACCAAACCATCATCTCCTGTTTGTGCGACGCTCTCGGGCACAGTGATTTACACGGGCTGGACACTCGAAGGAGGAAACGTTGTACAAATACAACATACAAATAATGTAGTATCAGTATATAAACACAATGCTGTAATCTTGAAAAATCAGGGTGACTATGTGCTTGTGGGCGAGCCTATTGGCGTTGTCGGCAATACTGGAGAATATAGTACAGGACCACATTTGCACTTTGAGATATGGCATAATGGTATTCCCGTTAATCCAGCTGATTATGTTTCTTTTAATTAATTCTTAGAGCGTTGAAAAAACTAATTTTATTAGGAAGTACAGGTTCTATTGGGACGCAAACGCTTGATGTTGTCAGAGAGTTTGGCAATAAGTTTCGAGTTGTGGCTATAACTGCTAACAACTCGGCTGACACTTTGATAGAGCAAGCTCGAGAATTTAAACCCAAATATGTCGTTATTGGAAACAAATCGTTGTACGAATATGTGAGAGCTGCTCTTTATGGTCTGGATATCAAAGTGTTAGCCGGGCACGAATCGATAAACAATCTCCCAACAATAGTTAAAGCCGATATGGTAGTTGCGGCAATGGTTGGATTTTCAGGGCTAATCCCAACAATGAAAGCCATTGATGAGGGAATGAATATTGCATTAGCAAACAAAGAGACCTTGGTTGTTGCGGGCGACACGGTAATTCCAGCTGCCAAAAAGCGAGGAGTAATAATCCTACCTGTCGATTCTGAGCACTCGGCAATATTTCAATGCCTTGTTGGAGAGAGCCACAAATCCATTGAAAAACTGATACTTACAGCATCGGGAGGTCCTTTCCGAAATCACTCAATAGAACAGCTTGAAAAAGTAACACCAGCCGATGCGCTAAAACACCCAAACTGGAATATGGGAGCCAAAATCACAATAGACTCGGCAACCATGATGAACAAAGGACTTGAAGTTATCGAAGCGCACTGGCTTTTTGATATTCAACCCGAAAATATAGATGTGGTGGTTCACCCTCAATCTATTATACACAGTATGGTTCAATTTGTTGATGGCAATATAAAAGCTCATCTAAGCCTGCCCGATATGCGATTACCGATACAATATGCTTTAAATTATCCAGATAGGACAGAAAATAGTTTCGAGAGATACAAGTTTAACCCTATTGATACTCTTACATTCGAAAAGCCTGATACAGAGAGGTTCCCATGCTTGCAAATTGCCTACGATGCATTAAAACAAGGAGGGAACTATGCTTGTATAATCAACGCAGCAAACGAAGTAGCAGTGGCGGCTTTCTTAAAAGAGAAAATAGGATTTATGCAGATAACCGAAATAATTACAGAAACTCTTTCGCGTGTAATAAGAATAAGTAATCCTTCGTTAAACGACTATATTTATTCCGACCAAGAGGCACGTTTAACAGCTGAACAAATAATAGAAAAAATTAAAACATAATAGACACAATGGAGATATTAGTAAGAGTAGGACAATTGTTGCTAAGCTTGTCATTATTAGTGATATTGCACGAGTTTGGTCACTTCTTTTTTGCACGTCTTTTTAAAACGAGGGTTGAGAAATTTTATCTCTTTTTTAATCCTTGGTTTTCGATATTTAAGAAAAAAATTGGCGAAACAACATATGGAATAGGTTGGCTTCCATTAGGAGGTTACGTTAAAATTGCTGGTATGATTGATGAATCGATGGACAAAGATCAGATGTCGAAACCACCACAACCTTATGAGTTTAGATCAAAGCCTGCTTGGCAGCGACTGCTTATTATGTTAGGAGGCGTTTTGGCAAATTTCATCACGGCATTGGTAATTTATGTTTTGATACTCTTTACATGGGGCGAGGAGTATATACCGCTTTCCAAGATGGAGCACGGTATTATGCCCGATAGTACAGCAATGATGGTTGGGTTTCTGCCCGGCGACCGAATCTTGTCTGTTGATAACGAGCCAGTAGAGAGATTTAATGAGCTGACAACCACTATTTTACTCAATGATTCAAAAACAGTTCAGGTTGAACGTAACGGAAAAAAAGTTACCGTTGATATTCCCGAATGGCTAACAAAGAGTGTTATAAAAAATAACGCTATGCTATTTGCCCCACGATTTAAATTCGTGATTGCAGATTTTGTCGATAGCTCAACCGCACAACAAGCAGGATTACAAAAAGGAGATTATGTTGTTGGTATTGACACAATAGCAACGCCCTATGCAGACATCTTGACATCAGCACTACCTAATTATGCAGGACAAACCATTGATGTTCAAGTAATGCGTGACAACGAAAAGCTTACAATGCCCGTAACCATTGACCAAAACGGGAAAATGGGAATAATGGCAGATATTATGGCATCGATTCCTGTTGCCGTTGCTGAATATGGCTTTTTAGAATCAATACCCGCAGGCATAAACAAGGGATTTAAAACAGCCGGCGATTATTTGAAACAGTTGAAACTGATATTTTCGCCCAAAACGAAGGCTTATGAATCTCTCGGCGGATTTATCGCAATAGGCAAAATATTCCCCGGCACATGGGATTGGCAAAGCTTTTGGCGACTAACAGCTTTCCTTTCAATTATGCTTGCAATACTTAACCTTC
>DAOSIN010000364.1:0-2619 GCA_035366675.1 Salinivirgaceae bacterium
GTCTGCTTATCTCATCGCGTTGAGCCTCTATCTCTTGCTTTTGTAGGTTTAATATTTTGTTTGTACGTATTTTTTGTCGCCATGCAATAAAAATTGAAACAACCAAGCCCATTAGGAGAATTACCGCTCCCAACATGTAGTAGTAGCGTTGGTTTTTTTGTTTAATCTCCGAGTCTTTTAACTCAATTTCGAACTGTTTTCTTTCAAGTGCTTGAACTCGCTTTTCGTGCTCAAAACGAATCTCCATATCGGCAATTCGCTTAATGGTTTCGTCGCGGTTTAGTGCCTCTTGTGATTCATTGTACAGTTTGTAGTAGCTATGTGCCTCTTTGTAATTCCCCTCAGCTTCAAAATATTGGCTAAGCAGTAGACTTGCATCTTTTTTAAGAGTCCAATCGTTTATTTGTTGGGATATATTAAATGCTCCTATAGCCATATCGTAGGCACGTTTGTTCTTTTTGTTTTCCATTAGGAACTGTCCAAACTGCAACATGGTGTAGCCTTCGCCTTGTACGTCCATTATCAACTGGCGAGAGGCTAAAGCCATTTTAAAATAGTACATTGTGGAATCGACATCGTTAATTTTCCATTTCAAATTGGCGATATTGTTCAGCGTTGCTGCTTGATTTTTCAAATCTCCCAGATCTGTATATAAATCGTAGGCTTTGAAATAGTAGAAATGTGAGCTGTCAGATATATCTAAGTTTTTATACACCATGCCTAAACTGTTACATGTTGCAGCCATTAACTGCTTGTTATTCAGCTCTTCGCGAATAGTGAATGATGCCTTGTAATAATCTAGAGCTTTTGTATAATTTTTTGCAGTTAAATAGTCCCCGGCAATAAAATTCAGTGCAATAGATTCGCGCAGAGGGTTTCCGATTGATTTGTATATCTCAAGAACTGAGTTGTGATATTCAAGTGAACGGTCGATATTGCCTAAATCGCGATAAATAAGCCCGATGTTTTCGAGAACCAAAGCAGTTTGAATTTTGTCAGAGCCCTTTTCGTATATCCTCAGGCTCTCAATATAGTTGTCTATGGCGTTGTGATAATCTTTCATCTCCCAATACAAGCCACCAAGACTTAGATAGGTAAAAGCGATATTTGACTTGTTTCCCAATCGCTTTTGTAAGGTCAGAGCCTCATTGAAATAAAAAACCGAGCTGTCAAAATCGCCTTTGGTTTTGTATAGTGTGGCCAAATTGGTATAACTTGATGCTATTGAAGATGAGTCGGAAATAAAGTGCCTGATTGATAAAGCATTGTGAAAATTGCTTGAAGCACTATCGTAATTGTTTAGTCTTAGAAAAACACCACCAGAGAGTGTCAAAACATTTGCCAATCCGCTACTGTCATTCAGTTCCTGATACAGTTCCTTTGCCGTTCTGAGTGTACGCAGCGAAGCATCATAATTACTTATATCGCGTTGCACTAATGCAAGGTTGATATACGAAGAGGCAGCACCAGAATCGTCGGATAGTTGTTGTCTTATACTAATACTTTTTTGATAATTTATTCGTGCATCTTCATACTGTCCCATGCGCCAGTTTACGCCACCTTGATGATAATATACCAATCCTACTGAAGCCGAATCGGATTTCTCCTTGGCACGCGTCATAGCTTGATTTAAAACAGCCTGAGCACTGTCAAACGAACCTTTATCGCGCCACCACACAGCAGCTTCGCACATAAGATTTACTTGTTCGTAGGTGTTTTTACTTTTCAATGACAATCTTAAAAGACTATCAGGTGGATGAATTGCAAAAACCGAGGTTATTGAAACTAAAGCAAATACTGCAGAAAAAAGTGCCTTCATATATCTCAAAATCTTTCTGCCAAGATACGAAAAGTAATGTGCTTGTCAAAAGATTAATTAAAAAAATAAATCAAGCTTACTCAATTAGCAATTAATAATTTACTATCTTTACAAATCAGGATAAACTTGGACAATAAGACCTTGTTCCAATTTTTAACACATAAATAGATAGTAGCAGTCAAATTTATAAATCTTTATTAGCATGAAAAAAAGTACTTTATTTTTAATTTCCGCAGCAATTTTTATTGCCAGTTGTGGTAATCCAAAAACTGAAACATTAGAAGTTGATATTAATGAATCAAAAGAACAAATAGAGTTAGTGGATTATGGTGCAGAACCTATCGTTTTTGACATCGAGGATGTAACGAGCAGAAATGTAAACTTCCGTACGGCTTTCTGGACGGGTAATTTTGTACAAATGACTTTAATGACCTTGCAACCGGGTGAAGATATTGGTTTAGAGCTTCATACCCAGACTGACCAGTTTATTCGCGTGGAAGACGGAAAAGGAATTGTGTATATGGGAGATACAGAGGATAATCTGGATTTTGTACGTGAGGTAAAAGAGGATTTTGCACTCTTTATCCCTGCTGGAAAATGGCACAACTTAAAAAATACGGGTGATGAACCGTTGAAACTTTATTCGATCTATGCACCTGCCGAGCATGCACGGGGAACAGTTCACAAAACTCGGGCAGAAGGAATTGAACATGACCATGATCATTAGGTTATACCGATTGGACATCTACAATAGTCCAAACTTCGCTATCGCTCTTTTGGACTATGTGTCTGTAACATCG
>DAOSIN010000365.1:0-2597 GCA_035366675.1 Salinivirgaceae bacterium
AAGCAACAAGGATTTGTGTACTCGCTTTCCACAATTGGTTGGCTTGTCTTTTTGTTAAGTTGCATTTTTGGTGCACTTTATCCAGACGTAATGCCATTGTTTGGCTTGGTTCATATTATAATTATTATCCCCGCTCTTATTCTTATTTTCTTCTTTAATTCTCCGGGTAAAAATCCGTTCTTGAATTTGGGGCTTGGATTGTGGGATACTTATAATATGGCAACCGGTTTGTTGGGCGATGTACTGTCTTATGTTCGTTTGTTTGCGCTCGGTCTTTCTGGAGGAATCCTTGCAAGTGTGTTCAACAGCTTGGCGGCGGGAATGAGTCCCGATAATGCGATACTAAAACCCATTGTTTATGTTTTGATATTCCTTATTGGACACGCTATAAACATTTTTATGAATACATTGGGAGCAATTGTACACCCTGTCCGTCTAACTTTTGTTGAATTTTATAATAATGCTGAGTTTCAAGGAGGTGGGAAAAAATATAACCCGTTTAAAAATTAAAAATTACGAATTACGAGTTACGAATTACGAATAATTAAAAAAGGAACAAGGAGCACGTTTCGACAAGCTCAACGACCAAGAAACAAGATATATTACCAACTTTATAAACTTTATAAACTTTACAAACTTTTAACTTTATAAACTTTTAACTAATTAAATCAATAACACTATAATTTTAAGAACAATTTATGGAAGCTAATTTATTTATTGCCTATATTGGCATTGCGATTATGTTGGCACTCACGGGAATTGGAAGTGCTTACGGGGTTACGATTGTGGGAAATGCGGCTATTGGTGCTGCAAAGAAAGTGGAAGGAAAGTTTGGTAACTTTTTGGTTCTAACTGCACTTCCTGGTACTCAAGGATTGTACGGTTTTGCTGGATACTTTATGTTCCAAAACATTTTTAACGTGCTTACACCTGAAATCACTTTCTTTCAAGCGATGGCTACTCTCGCAGCCGGGTTAACATTAGGATTTATCGGTTTGCTATCAGCTATCCGTCAAGGACAAGTGTGTGCTAATGGTGTTGTCTCTATCGGACAAGGACACGACGCTTTCGGTAATACTCTTATCTTGGCGGTATTCCCCGAGCTTTACGCTATCGTGGCACTTGCAGCTACTTTCCTAATCGGAAGTGCTATTGCTTAATTGTAACAACGCATTTTATCATAAAAGGCTGTTCTTTTCCGGGAAAAGAGAGGCAGCCTTTTTTGATTTTGTTGATTGAGGTAGTATATAGAATTGTTGGTGTTTTGCAGAAAACATTTTCAAACATTTTCTGAATCCATAACTGTGCTATGCTTGCTGTTGCGTATTACTCATATCACAATTGGTGTTTTCAATGATATACAGTGGTCTTTTTAAAATATTTTTATTGATTCTGCTAATATATTCTCCGAGAATACCGATTGAAATCAGTTGAACTCCACCAATAAATGCACAACTAATGATTAGAGAAGTCCAACCCGATATGGTTCTTTCTAAAATAAAGTGTGAGTAGATAGCGTATAAAATGATTATAAACGAGAAAAAAGAGAAGATAAAGCCCAATTTAGTTACAAATTGCAGCGGTTTATCAGAGAAACTGGTAATCCCGTCCATTGCAAATCGAAGCATTTTGCTGAGTGAATAACCTGTTTTTCCATGTTTTCGTTTATCTCTAATAAATAGTACCTCAGTTTGTCTAAATCCCAACCATGCTATTTGTCCTCTTAAAAATTTATTTTGCTCTGGCATCTGTTTTAGGTAATTTACCACTTTTCTATCTATTAGTCTAAAGTCGCCGGTGTCTAATGGTATATCTATAGCTGTAATTCGTCTCAAGGTTCGGTAAAATAGTTTGGCTGTCACTTTTTTAAACATGCTTTCACCTTGTCTCTCTTTTCGTTTAGCATAAACTACTTCATATCCCTCCTGATATTTTTGGTATAAGTCGGCAATCAGTTCAGGTGGATCTTGCAAATCTCCGTCAATGATTACGACTGCTTTTCCTCTTGAAGCATCTAAGCCGGCGGTGACTGCTATTTGATGACCAAAATTACGACTAAAATTTATGTAGAAAACATTTGAATCTTGCTCGGCGAGTCTCATCAGTCCCATTAAAGAGAGGTCTTTACTGCCATCATTAACAAAGATAAGTTCGTGATTTTCAGAAATTTGAGATACCGTTTTTTTTAGTCGGTCATATAGCTCAGTGATGTTTTGTTCCTCATTATAAATAGGAACGACAACAGAGATGTCAATGTTATTCTTTTGTTCCATATATTTTGTAAATTAATACATTTCCGTTAGTTGAAATAATTTCATGATTATAGTGATCTTTCAAATACTCTTTAACATTGTGTTGATGAGCAATAACTGTATCACCAGAGTTTAAATTTCGCCAATCTTTAAAAGATATTTGGGTGCCTTGGTCATTTAATATATTTAAGTAAAACAAGTTTTGGGCGTTATATCCATCGTAAAGGAGATAATTATTATTTAGATTATACTTCCCTTTAATAGCATCTTTTAGAAAATAACCAATCTCATAAAAATCTTCGTCCCAACTATACTCTTTGGGCATATACGTTTTATCTATTATCT
>DAOSIN010000366.1:0-2585 GCA_035366675.1 Salinivirgaceae bacterium
GTAAAACTCTGAATTATCTTTCTCAAAGAACAGTTTTTCAATTACTTCGGGTGAATAATCTTTATATTTCTCGTAATGTACAACAGCATCTAAAGGTAGTCTGTCAGTCAATGGCGGGTTTTCATCTGGATAACCTAAAACTATGGCAGTCAGAGGAATAACACCTTTGGGCAGTTCCAATATCTCAATAATTTTATCCACATTATACAGAACGGTTCCCAATATACAAATTCCAAGTCCGTTATTTTCAGCCTCTAAACAGATATTTTGTGACGCAAGCGTGGCATCAATAGTTGCATTTATAAACCAGAAAAAGTTGTCGTAAGAGACAGGGGCTTGGTTTAATTCACACCATTTGTGAAATCTGTTTACATCGGCGCAGATAGTAATGTGCACTGGTGCTTGCAACACCATATTTTGTTTAAAGTGAGTCTCCCACAGCTTCTCCCTTATCTCTTTGTCTTTGGTAACTACAACGCTGTATAACTGCATGTTACCAGTGTTGGAAGCCCTTGTACCAGCCTCTAAAATCTCTGTAAGAATGCTATCGCTAATAGCATCCGGTTTGAACTTGCGAATTGAACGATGTTTTGAAATTGTCTCTAACATATTATTTGTGTTTTTTGTTTGCAAATTTAATGAATTGTTGTATCTGCTAAAGTTAACTGAAATTTTGATTAAATGTTGTATGTTTGTTGAAAAAGATATTTGGATGGTTATTGCGGTGCATTCTGATTCTCAAAACTATTGCAATTTAAACTGGCTTTATAATACTTATATCCAACTAAAACCCCGCAGTTTCTGAAAAAAGAATTATTTTTGCTTTGCAAATAATACAATATACAATCATGCATAAGTCAATCACAGTTGCTTTTTTATTATTAATCTGTAACGTATCTTTCTCTCAAACTCAAAAAGTATCGACCAAATGGGATAATGGCAAAATTGCCTCACAGGGAGTTACTCTAAACGGCTTTGAACATGGTAAATGGGAATATTTCGACCGCGAGGGCAGATTAATGCAAGAGATTGAATATGACCGCGGTGTTGCCAACGGAAAAATTACATACTACTATAGAAATGGCAAAAAACAGAACGAGGGACACTTCTCGCAAGGAATACATGATGGTGCATTCTTTGAATGGTACGAAAACGGAAATCTAAAAAGCTCTGGACAATACGATTTTGCAATAAAAAGTGGCTCTTGGAAACAATTCTACGAAAACGGTAAATTAGAAAAGGAGGAGTATTTTATTGATGGTCAACCACGTATCGTTACCGCAATATCAAAAGATGAGGATACACTTGTTTTCAACGGAAAGGGCTATTACAAAGGTTTTTATCCAAACGGGAAGCTATCGGAGGAGGGAGCTATTAATGACAGTTTACCTCAAGGCTTATGGATATTTTACTTTAGTTCAGGCGCAAAAAAAGAGGAGGGCACATTTACAAACGGTTTAAAAACAGGCACTTGGACTTCATGGTTTCCAAATGGCAACAAGCGTAGCACTATCAACAATCAAAATGGCGAGAACTGTGAATGGTTCGAGAACGGAATACAGGCAACCCAAGGATACATCGAAAACGGCAAGAAAACAGGCGACTGGTCGTTTTGGAATGAAAACGGAACACTTATCAAAAAAGCTACCTACAAAGCCGATAAATACAATGGAGAGGTGATCACATATTATCAAACAGGAATTGAGAAGAGTAAGATTAATTTTATTGACGGTCGTATGAATGGTCGTGCTATGTGGTACTTTGAAGATGGGAAAACCGATATCGAAGGAAATTTTGTTGACAGCCTACAGCACGGACATTGGATTTACTACCGCACAGACGGAGACAAAGGCAACGAAGGCGACTACAATAAAGGCGAATTGGACGGCAAATGGACTTGGTACTACTCCGGTAACAGAATGTGGAAAACAGGTTATTACGACAGAGGTATAAGGGTTGGACATTGGCTATATTTATATGAAGATAGCACAAAATTCAAAGAGGGAAACTACAAAAATGGCAAAGAACACGGACTTTGGCAAACATGGTACGAAAACGGTCAACTAAATGTTAGTGGTTGTTTTAAAAACGGTTTAATGGATAGCCTTTGGTCAGGTTGGTATGAAAACGGACAAAAATATTACGAAGTAAACTATACCGACCATGTCTTAAATGGCGAATCGAAATATTGGTACGATAACGGTAAATTAATGTCTGAAGAGAATTACAAAAACGGACAGCTTCACGGGATCTTTAAAACATTCCAGCACAACGGAAAAATAATCATGTCGGGGAATTACGCAAACGGTCTAAAACACGGCGAATTCAAGTATTTCGACCAACTAAACGAAAAGGTTGCCTTGCGCGAAGAGACATGGGTAAATGACAAACCAAATGGCACTTGGATAACCCGCCATAAGTACGGAAGCCTTGAGAGTATCAGAAATTTCCAAAACGGAAAGAAACATGGCTTACTGCGCTTTACCGAACCCGATGGCACGGTCGTTTACGAGGCTCAATATAAAAACGATAAGTTAGTAAAAACAATTGTCGATAAAAAAGACCCCAAGAAAGCAAAAGATACG
>DAOSIN010000367.1:0-2551 GCA_035366675.1 Salinivirgaceae bacterium
GGAGCGAGTTTGGACGGTTTAGCCAACTGAACGCCCATTTTTCTTGTAGAGACCTTGCATGCAAGGTCTCTACTGAAAATAATAAAAAAGTAAGTGGGGTTTGGGGCAAAGCCACAATTATATTGAAAATTAAATATTTAGGCAATTGGATCATCTTAAACTTAATTATAAATAAATGTTAGGAGCAATATTTGGCGATATAGTTGGCTCAATATACGAGTTCAACAACATAAAAACTACCCAATTTGAATTATTCGATAAAAGGTCAACATTTACGGATGATTCGATTTTGAGCATTGCTGTGGCTGATTGGTTATTGGAAGGAAATCTCAACAAAGATAGATTGATAGCAACCCTCAAACACTATGTGAAGGAATTCCCCAATCCTACTGGTGGATATGGTTCACGGTTTCAGCAGTGGGTATTTAACAATGAAAATGAGCCATATAATAGTTGGGGTAACGGATCAGCTATGCGGGTTGCAGCCGTTGGTTGGGCTTTTAATACATTGGAAGAAACCGAGAATGTAGCCAAACTCACTGCCGAAATAACGCATAATCACATGGAAGGAATAAAAGGAGCACAGGCAACAGCAGCTGCTATTTTTATGGCACGTACCTGTTCCACAAAACAGGAAATTAAAGAGTATATCGAAAACAAGTTTGGTTATAATTTATCACGAACTTGTGATGAAATAAGGCCAACTTATTATTTTAATGAAAGTTGTGCCGGAACAGTACCTGAAGCAATCATTGCCTTTTTGGATAGCTTCGATTTTGAAACTGCTATCCGACTGGCAGTATCATTAGGTGGAGATACTGATACATTGGCGTGTATTACCGGCGGAATTGCAGAGGCTTTCTATGGTATGAGATTTTCACTTCCGAAAACGACTAACTCAGTGTACAAGTCTATAAATTTTGTTGATGAAACGATGAGGCTACTTCCTGAAAACTTAAAAAAAATTGTCTCTGATTTCTATCAAACCATAGGAAGTAAGAATAAAGTATTTTGGGGTAAAAATGATTCTGCAACCATTTGGGGTGAGGAGCAATGGATAGAAACTAAGCTAGATGATAAAAAACTTGACGAAGAAAGTTATCGCTCATTCCTCAAATCATATCCTCCTGATTGGGATATGCGCTTTGGTGTATATTACGAAAATGGCTGGCATTATGTCTATCGCTCAAACTATCTGCTTAAAAAATTCAAATTTCAAAAACAGAATGATGGTTTATATCATCTAATTGAATCCTATACTACCAAACATGGAAATTATGCCGATTTGATTGAAGAGGTACTATGGCAGGGATATTTCAAACCACCTTACAGCTATAAAGGTTTTAAACGTGGCGAACAAATTTATTGAATCTCCGCAGCTGATGCAAGTATTTACTTGTGCCGTGAATTACTGTTGGTAATGGCACAGATGAATATCTGCGCCAGCTAAAGATTTGCAATTCGTAGCACCATTGCCGTTGGATTTGCAATTTACTACTTTACAGAAACTGTTCTTTTTACTTCTGAGCTGCGATACCGCTTTTGCCTGTAAGGCAATATTTTTTCGTAACCGTAGGTCAATCACCTGCGGACTAAAGCATGAATAAACAAACCCTGCCTGAAAGGCAGAACTTCTATCAAAATTGCTAGCGAGCACTGCAATATGCTTATTTGTAACAATAGGCAGCTTTGCCCCGCTACCGAACGAATCCTTTCGTGTTGTTCTACGTCCCAGATACAGTTTGAAAGTTTATAAAGTTAAAAGTTTGAAAGTCATAAAGAGATAAAAGCGAGTAGCATGTGAAATTGATTTTGTCCCATAGGGACAACCTTTTGGTAGAAAAAGCAACGAACAAAAAAATCCCGCAGGGATGACCATCTAACAACAATTTTATAATTAAAGAATGACCGCCCCGATGGGGCTATGTAAAATGATTGTGTGATTATTTTCTACCATAAGCATGGCTCCTATGGAGCATATGAAATGAAATTACCACGCAGGGATGACCTTCTGATAACTGCATTAGTCGTAATTGCATTGTTATTTTTAAAAAAATCAACTGTCTTTGAAACATGAGTAGGAATTATAAGTTTCATAATCCTGAAGAAGTATATTTTGAAAGTTTTGCAGTTGTAGAATGGATAAATGTGTTTACAAGGAATAATGTTGATTTAAAGTCTTTGCCACACGAAAAGATTGGTGCGGCAGCGTGGAGACAACTGATTTATCTTTATTAATAACAAGGGCTATTTCTTTTTGTTTATAGCCGTTTTGCAACATCGATACAATAGTATATCTTTGTTTCCTGGTTAAATGACTCATAAATGTAAACTTTAGGCGGAGAACAATTATAGTCATTTTTTTCCATCGGAGCAAAGGGGGGAGTCCTTCCTCTCTTGCTCTGAAAAAATAAACTATACTATCCTCCTGTTAAAGTTGCATTTACTAATTGAATTTACAATTTAATATTTCAATCCGGTTTTTGATATTTATAGCTTGCAACAAACTTTATCTCCACCTTTTCGTTAAATCCTGATAACTATCAATGCG
>DAOSIN010000368.1:0-2546 GCA_035366675.1 Salinivirgaceae bacterium
CTGGTGCTGTTTCTTTCTTCTTGCTATTTCCGTGCAAATCAAGAATATAGATTTTATCAAAAGTTTGTAATAAGTTTTTCCGCATTTGACGGTGAATTATACCATCAATAAAACTATTGTTGGAAATATAAGCCAGGATTCCGCTGCCGTTTTTTTCCACAAAATACTGTCCGTAACGAATAAATTTTATGTAGTCATCAGAAAGTGGTTGTATATTGCGTTCGTTTAAATCTTTTTTATAATCGGCAACTAAGCTATCAATCCATTCTCCTTTATTTGCGCTACTCACACTATACGGCGGATTTCCAATAACACACATTACCGGTGTGTCTCGTTTGATACGGTTTGCTTCGTTTGCTTCGGTGCTTAGCCAGCTTGCGAAAAGGGTTCCCGTATCGGGATGGTGCTCTTCTAAGCTGTTGGTTAAATAAATTTTGAGCCGACCTCCCCCGGCCCCTCCAGAGGAGGGGTGTCCAAAGTCTGAGGAGGACAACTCCCCTCCTTTGGAGGGGCCAGAGGAGGTCAGCCCCCTTAAAATCAAATCCAATTTCAAATGCGCCATTGCATAACTTGCCATAAGCAACTCAAAACCGTTTAGACGCGGTAACAGATGGGTTTCTACATAGTTACTCCAAATGCCCTGTTGCCCCTCGAACTTCTGGTAAATCTGTTTTACAACCTCTGCCAAAAAGGTTCCTGTGCCTGTTGCGGGGTCGAGTATTTGAACTTTGTGTACCTCCTGCTCTACCTTTTTCCCTTGTACATCAACTTGTATTTTGGTTTTGCTTGTGTCGGCAAGTCCTTGTGGTAAATCGAACTCTGTTTTTAAAATATCGTCAACTGCACGCACTATAAAGTTTACAACTGGCTGCGGTGTGTACCAAACACCACGGGATTTGCGCAACTTAGGGTCGTATTCACTCAAAAAAGTTTCGTAGAAATGGATTATCGGGTCTTCCATTTTGGTGGATTTGCCGAAGTTTTTTAGAATTTCTGCCACATCGCAAGCGAGGAAAACGTCTGCCAAACTGTCCACAATCCATTTTATACGGTCGTCAATATCGGGTCCGGCAATATAACCAAACAGGCTTCGTAAAAAGGGATTTGATTTTGGAATAAGTTCGGCTGCCTCTTGTCTGCTAAAGTTTTGCAAACTTGGGTCGTGCAGACGTGCAGCAAACATACCATAAGTAATGGTTTGAGCGTAAACATCTGCAAATTCTTGTGCAGTAATATCGTGAATTAATATTTTTCTGAAAGCCAACATCTGGTCTTTAAGTGTGCTGTTCTCGTGGTTATCTTCATCGCTTGTCAGAGCCTTACCAATAACATCGGACAGAAGACGTGCCTTGCCCGCCATCATTTCTGCCAACTTTTTACTACTTTTTATTGTCTGACCAATGTGAGAACAAAAATCTTTGATTAGATTTTCAAAACTTTCAAAGTTTTCAGTTAAAGGCTTGATACCCTTTTCTGTAATTTCAGCAATAGATATTTTTGTAACAAACTCTCCGTCAATATACAGATGAAAGTTCAGATAATCGGTAAAAATCAGGTTGCTTAACGATGCTTTGTATCTGTCGAACTGCTCTTTATTCCCTGCTTTCTTTGTGCCATCTAAGTCGTTGTCTCCTATATCTTTGGCTTCGATAAATCCAACTGGAATATCTTTTTTTGTTATAATAAAGTCGGGAGCACCACAACTTTGTCTTTTTGGTTCGTTGGTTGCCTGTATTTCCGGCACTAACGTTTCTAAGAGATTTTGCAAGTCGCCACGAAAAGTGTGTTCGGTTGAGATACCGAGTCTGTACCTTTTGTCTATATTGTCAATATATTGTGCTATAGTCATTTATCTTGCTGTTTTATTCGCTTTATTATCTAAAATTTAGAGTTTGTAGTTAATGTATCAAGGCAAAAAGGGATATTTACACCCCTGTTAGTTTTCTAAAATAATCATAAATAATTACCATGGCGAGAGTGTCAAGTTCGCAATATCTTTTTAGAGACTCAATTGTTGAATTTCTTTGATCTTCAGGCATTTCGGCAAACTGTATTCTTGCAAATGCTGTCATTGCAGCTCCTCCGTCTGCGACAGTTTCATCGAAAGCATCGTCTGAAATAATAATGTCATTAAATACAGGGTTTAATAATTTATATGGGTCAATAACTTGTCCATTATCATCAAGTTGACACCAAATCATGTTATCAGAAAAGTTTATACTTGTAACGTTTATTTTGCCTATCGGCTGTGAATATTTGTCTTTCACATAATCAGATTCCATTACTGCCGGCAAAACGGCTTTAATAGAGTTCGATCCTTTCATTCTTGGATGATAATAGAAATCCTTTACCAACTTTAGCATATCAACCATTGCTCGTTCCTCTCTATCGCCTGTTATTGATATAATAAACTTTTTTAACTCTTCTTTATCCGGCAAGTTCTCTGTGTTAGTATCCTCAATTTGCTTTAGAATTTGGTTCAATACTGTTTTTTCATGTGCCGCATATCAAAAAATTGTTCCGTTATCATTTTCGAGTGCTTTTTT
>DAOSIN010000369.1:0-2545 GCA_035366675.1 Salinivirgaceae bacterium
AAACAAGATAAAGTTCAATATATCAAACATGAATATTGACTATTATTATATGTTTGAATTTAACGTAAATAGCGAATTTTTTACCACCGAAACAGATCTAATAACAGTTAAAGACTACAAAGACGGACACACTGCAATGAATTATTATCACTCTGTAATATTTGTCGATGAAGTATTTGCAGGTCTCACAAATTTAGATTACATACAATTCGTTATTAGCGAAGATAATTATAGAAAGCTTATGGATACCAAATCAATAAATACTTACTTTGATTTCTTTAAATCATCATACCTGAGCAAACAACCATAAGCCTAAAATACTGATACGAAAAAAATTACAAAATGCCAAACCCTATTAAAATATTATGGATTGACGATGAAATTGAATTTCTAAAATCACACGTTATTTTTCTTGAAACAAAAGGATATTCGATTACAACCATCAATAGCGCAATTGACGCATTAGAGCTTTTGAAAAACGAGAGTTTCGACATAATTTTTCTTGACGAAAACATGCCGGGCATGTCGGGTCTCGAGATGCTTAACCAGCTGAGAATAATACTAAACGAAACTCCAGTAATAATGATTACCAAGAGCGAAGAAGAGCGACTGATGGAGAATGCATTAGGTAGCAATATCAAAGATTATCTGATAAAACCCGTAAATCCCAATCAGATACTCATGGCAATTAAAAAAATTGTTGAGCACAAAAAGCTTATCACTGAAAAAACCACTACCGACTATCAAACCGTTTTTCGCAAACTTGGCTCTATGATTTACGAATGCAATAAACATTCAGATTGGTTTGAGGTATATAAGAAAATTGTATGGTGGGAACTTGCACTACAAAAGACTGATTCTCCAGCAGATATGCAAGAAGTTCTGCAAATGCAAAAAGAGAGTGCAAACACCGAATTTGCAAAATACATAAAGAAAAACTACGAAAAGTGGTTTAGTGCCAATAGTGACGACCGTCCGATACTCTCCCCTAACGTCTTGAAACACTATGTGTTCCCACATATTGGCAAAGACAAAATAATGATATTGGTAATCGACAACCTGCGTTTTGACCAGTGGTTAGCCATAAAGCCCTTAATAACAAGATATTACAAAGTCGAAAACGAAGCGATGTATTACAGTATTTTACCAACTGCCACCCAATATGCTCGTAACTCGTTATTTTCAGGCTTAATGCCAGACGGAATCAAGCGCATAATGCCAGACGCTTGGCGAGAGGAAGATGATTTGAAAAATGACCATGAAAGCGATCTGTTCAAAAGCCACCTGTCTCGAAATGGCATTACCGAACCATTCTATTTTGAAAAGGCAAGCAACATAAAATCTGTACGCAAATTAATAGAGAACCCCAATAGATTCATTGAAAATCAACTATCTGTATTAGTTTACAACTTTATAGACATGCTGTCGCACGCCCGAACCGACTCTGAATTTATCAAAGAGCTGGCATCGACAGAACCCGCATATAGAAACCTTACACGTTCGTGGTACGAACATTCGCAGCTAAACAAACTGATTGAGTTCTTATCGGAAAACAGTGTTCGCCTCTTTATCACAACCGATCATGGCTCAATAAAAATCAACCGCCCCGTAAAAGTTATCGGTGACCGCGACACCACAACCAATTTACGATATAAATACGGGAGGAACCTCAACTATTCCAAAAATGATGTCTTTGAAGTAAACAAACCCGAAGCTGTAGGCTTACCGCGCTTTAGTTTAAGCGGAAATTACATCTTCTCCTGCGGAAACGACTTCTTCGCGTATCCCAACAACTACAACTATTACGTTAACTATTTCAAAGACACATTCCAACACGGAGGGGTATCGCTTGAAGAGATGTTAATTCCAATAGTTTCGTTGGTTCCTGCAAAATAAAACTCTTTTATGTCAAAGATAGTCATAGAAAGCCTAAATGTTTTACCCGCCCGAGTTGAGCAACTAATAAGCGAACTGAAACCACATAGTAATATTTGGGCTTTTGATGCGCCAATGGGGGCTGGCAAAACAACAATTATTCGCGAGATATGTAAACAACTGCAAGTAGTTGATAATGTGATAAGTCCAACATTCAGTATTATTAATGAATACAGAACACAGGATGGCAAACATATCTACCACTTTGATTTCTACAGACTAAACAAACTTGAAGAAGCAATAGCAATAGGTGTCGAAGAATATTTTGAGAGCGATAGTTTGTGCCTGATTGAATGGTCCCGCCTCATTCTACCGATCTTACCTAAAAACTATAACTTAATAAAGATTAACGCTTTAAACGATGATACTCGAATATTGACCTTAGAAACAATTACAATATAATAAACTGATAGATAGCGAACTAATTCTAATTAAAAAACTCATCTTCAAAAACATCAACATCATCATCTTGTGTACCACAATCAAGATTGTAAGTAATTGTTTCCGGCTTTTCAAAAGTATCTGTAGGATAGATATTTAGCGATGGGTCGGCATACACTTTCTTAATAAACAGAGCGAACACAGGCAATGCCATATTAGCTCCCTGCCC
>DAOSIN010000370.1:0-2538 GCA_035366675.1 Salinivirgaceae bacterium
TAAGAAACATTAAGTTTGGGCTAAAGCCCATTAATCAATTAACAATTAACAATGTGCAATGTGCAATTATTTTTTTGGGCTAAAGCCCAAAATTGTGTGTCAACTTACTAACCAACGAGTTAAAAGTCGTTGCTATTGATATAACAACCCCCAAATTAATTCGTAATTGTTCATTGCTCATTGTTCATTGTTAATTGTTAATTGTTAATTGTTCATTGCTAATTGCTAATTGTTAATTGCGTTTCTTTAATCCCAATATTTCTCGTGCTTCAGCCGATGTTGCAATTGGTCTTCCCAGCTCTTTTGCTATTCTGACAACTCTTGAAACCAGTTCGCCGTTTGATTTAGCTAAAACGCCTCTATCTAAATAGAGATTGTCCTCAAATCCCACTCTTACGTGTCCGCCCATAGCAATTGCGTGTGCTGCCAATGGAAACTCGTGACGACCTACGCCTGTAGCGCACCATGTTGAACCTGCTGGAATTGCATTTACCATCCAAGCCAAGTTATTGATACTTGCGCTTGCACAGCCCGGAACACCAAGAACAAAATTAAAATGCAATGGAGCACCTGGTGCTTCACCTTTTCTTACCAAATGTAGGATTGTTTCCAAATGTCCCATTTCAAAGCATTCGTATTCCGGTTTAATTCCATTTTCTATCATTCGTTTCCCGAAAGCGCGCATCATTGGAATTGTGTTTTCAAACACCTCATCACCAAAGTTACAAGTTCCGCAATCGAGAGTAGCCATTTCGATTGGCAACTCAGTTGGTTGCAGACGTGCTTCAGCTGACATTCCTACTGCACCGCCTGTGGAAGGAATAAGTATCACTTCAGGACACTCTTTTAAAATAGCGTCAATATTTTCTTTAAAACGAGCTTTATCTTGTGTTGGAGTTCCATCGTCATGACGAACATGTAGGTGTACAATTGCAGCACCAGCATCAACAGCCGACTTTGCTTCTCTAACAATCTCTTTAACCGTATAAGGTACAGCAGGGTTCATCTCTTTGGTGACTTCAGCACCACAAATTGCTGCTGTTATAATTAATTTATTACTCATAATCAAATTGTTTTATTTACGTTGGCAATTTTTTGGTACAACACATGTGCCACTTGCACGACAAACAACAATAGGTTCATCTAAAAAATCTGCTGCCGAAGCAGAAATATCTGTGCGTGGAACAATAACTTTACGCGCTTCGAATGTCATTTTCCGTGATGAGTTTCCCTCACTTGTTATCTCTCCAGTGGCTTCTATAAAATCGCCGGCATGAACAGGAGCTAAAAACTCTACCTTGTCGTATGCAACGAAAAGCCCCTCGTCACCATCACGTCTGATTAATAATTCGGTTGCTACATCACCAAATAGTTGTAGCATTTTTGCGCCGTCAACCAAACCTCCACCATAGTGAGCATCTTGCGAGCTCATTCTTACTCTGATAATTGCCTTATTTTTCATAGTATGTTTTTATTTTATTCGTTCAACAATGTAATCCACAAATATCGACTGTGTTCTAACACTTTCAGGAGCTATCTCACCAATCTCAACAATCTCTTCTGCTTCAGCAATTACAATGTCAGCTGCTGTAGCCATTATTGGATTAAAGTTTTGTGATGAGCCTTTATAAAGCAAGTTTCCAATTTTATCAGAAACATTAGCACCTAACAATGCCACGTCTGCTCGCAACGGTTTTTCTAATAGGTAGTCGCGACCATCAACATTAATTTTGGTCTTATTTTCTTCAACAACAGTACCTATTCCAATCGGAGTAAGAACACCACCTAAACCTGCTCCAGCACATCTGATACGCTCAACCAATGTCCCTTGTGGATTAAACTCAATTTCTATCTCTTTGTTGTTATATTGCTCAATGGTACTTGGATTTGTTCCAATATGCGATGCGATAACTTTTTTAACTTGCTTGTTTGCAATCAAAAGTCCCACACCTTTGTCCGGGAATGCGGTATCATTACAAATAATTGTAAGATTTTTTACTTTGCGTTCTACTAATTTGTCAATAATGCTCACCGGACTTCCAACTGCCATAAAGCCACCAAACATGACTGTCATGCCATCTTTTACCATTGCGGCAGCTTCATCGACTGAAATAATTTTTTTGCTCATAATAGATATTCTAAACAGTTTTTAAATGGTCATTCCTCCATCAACGCTTAATACAGCTCCGTTGATATATGCAGCCTCATCGGAAGCCAAGAAAAGATACGCTGACGCAATCTCTTCCGGTAAACCTAAGCGTCCCGATGGAACTTTAGCTTTCATTCCGTCCAATACATTTTCTGGCATTTTAGCAACCATTTCAGTTGCTATAAATCCCGGCGCGATAGCGTTAACAGTAACGCCTTTACGTCCAAGCTCACGAGCCCATGTTTTTGTCATACCAATAAGTCCCGATTTTGCTGCAACGTAGTTTGTTTGTCCGAAATTACCGTATAGCGCAACTACTGATGATGCGTTTATAATGCGACCATAGTTTTTTTCGACCATATAGTCCGAAATAATTTTGGTACAATAAA
>DAOSIN010000371.1:0-1605 GCA_035366675.1 Salinivirgaceae bacterium
CTCAGCCGGCATCGATATTACAATGGCCCATTTATTATTGGCTGATACTTCGACAAGCTGTAAAACCGACAGTGAATCGTGATAAATTACTATACCCTGGTTTTGATCGTCATCTATTAAAATGCTGTTTTCGGCCTGGTTTGTATAAACATTTTTTATTGGTGTCAATGGAGTTGAGCTATTTAGTGTGCACTTTTCTCCGGTTAAGTAGAGTTCCGAGATACAGATGTCATCATATTTAGTCCCCGGCAATGATTCTAATATATCGATTTTTACAAAAAAACAGGAATCGAGTATGGGTGACTCAAAATATGACCGTGCCTGCCGATATACCTCCTTGCTGAATTCATTCAGTTCTTTTCGCGAAAAATCTAATTCAAATTTTTGAATACCAAAACTATCAGCCAAAGTTATAATTTGTTCGCGCGGGAATTTAAGCCCTTTGTATCCATCGGCAATTTCAGAAACATGTCCTTCGGGATGAACAGTTGCATAAACCGATAATCGTATTTTTTTGGGGCGGGCATTTTGATAAAACAGCGCCTGGCTCTTTCCGTATCCGGTAAAAATACCAACATATACCTTAGCGCCATGGGGCATCTTTAAATGCACACTTTCAGGGTTATTTTCTTTATATGAGCCACATACCCAGCAGGTTTTAATATCACCATCAAATATGTTTGATTCAGGGTATGGATCAATGGGCATATCTTCATAATCGTAATCACAGACTTTAAAATAAAAATCTTCCCATTCACTTTCCGATTGTGCCCATCCGTTACTTGCAAAACAAATAGTAATTACAATAAGGCAGGCTACTTTACAACAATGCTTTAATCTGTTCATAGGTATCTTTTGATTTCAGTTCGTACATGATCTTCTCAGACCCTTCAAGACTATTTTTATAATTATCCATTTTTTTGATTAACGACTCAATCTCAGCCTTACTCTTTCTTGCTATTATTTGCTCTACTACAGCCCGTCGGGTTTTGGCTGACGGATTTCGCAGGTAAATCGTTTCTTCAATATACTCCTCGTCAGATTTAGGAAATATTTCAGCGGGTTTCAGGTCCCAATCCGTCAAAGGAATTTTCTCAAGTTGATTATATAGCGAAGTCAGATCGCATTTTTCTGATTTGATGATAAGCTTATTGAACGCCGTGGAATCAACAATCTTATTGTTTTGGGCATACATATCAAATGCATAAGCCTGCTGATATCTTTCTTTCAATGATGTTATATACTGCAAGTTTTCGGGAGTTCGGGCTTGTTCTGTTTGCCAGTCCCAGCCCGGAACCGGTGACAGGAGGTAATAAACCATGGTATCAGTCAGTGCCAATGTTACATGCCACCCTGACCTATAAGTGCCCAGCCAGCTGGTTAAGTCATTAAAAGTAATCAGCTCATCGAGTAATTTGTTTTCGTAATCAAAAACATAAAGTCCAACATCCTCCAATAAATACAGGGATCTTCCCCCATCGGGGAAAGCGGCAATACCCTCTGCATTACGGTAGGCTCTTTTTGATGCTACAAAAGCCACTTTCGTATGTTTATCGTTCCAAACAGCGCCCCAATGGACTTCATAATCAATTGTCAAATAATTGG
>DAOSIN010000371.1:1615-2537 GCA_035366675.1 Salinivirgaceae bacterium
AATAGCACGATGTAAATAAAAATGCCATACTTACTGTGAGTATCGTAATAACAAATTTGGTTTTATAAGACAAATAACACTTTTCCATTGTGTTTATATCAATTCTGGCAGCTGACGTACGAAAGCCAGTTTCTTGTGACCCTTATTGCAGCAATGCTTCGGTGGTCACACTGTAGATTGTGTTATCCGCCTGCCACTTGCAGTGAATATTACTGCTGACTGACTTTTTACATTCAAACTACGCTACAAGTTAAACAAAATTCCTTTTGCAACCTTTCAGGATCATATAATTCATGTTCTAATCACCTTATTTTTAGCAATATCAGAGTTTTGGAAGAAATAGAGTGAAAGAAGAAGAGAGATTAATGCCTGAAAGGCAGGAGGTCACTGGTATGATTCCAGTACGCCTTACGGAGAAAAGAATAAAAGAGGGTGCCCCTTTTGAGACACCCTCTTTTTGGTTTATTCCTCCTGGCAAGCCACCACAGGGCAGGCTCTCTGTTGTCTTATCTTGTTCTTTCTATTGACGTTGATGTTATATTATTATCCTTGTCAATGACAATGTCATAATTATAACATTGGTCCATTTGAACTGTCTTCACATATTCCTTGCTGTCAACTGTAATTGTAAATGTAATCTCTCCCGGGGCATAGTTGCTATAAGGTGAAGCCGTACCTGGATCAACATTATTGATATTTACCGTGAAACCCCCGGATGTTTTAATCTGCACACTGGCTACACTGGTTCCATTATTAACAACCCTGGCACCGGGATCCTCTCCTTTACACCTTTTACAACTCTCCATGCCAACAATCATGCATACAGACAAGATAACCATCAATCCTAATTTCAATTTGTTCATCTTTTAAATTTTTGATTCATACTCTGTCACTTTATGTGACTAATTCCATTTTTCAAATG
>DAOSIN010000372.1:0-2535 GCA_035366675.1 Salinivirgaceae bacterium
ATTCGTTGTGGATGTGACGGCTATTTTGGATACCCCATTACCCCACAGTCAGAGGTTATGGAGACGTTGATGGCTCGCAAACCTTGGGAGGAAACAGGCATGATTGTTGTCCAGGCTGAAAGTGAAATTGCCGCCATTAATATGGTTTATGGTGGAGCAGGAGCCGGCAAAAAAGTAATGACATCATCATCAAGCCCTGGCATCAGCCTTAAACAAGAAGGTCTAACATACATCGCAGGATCAGAACTTCCCTGCCTTGTAGTAAACGTTGTTCGTGGAGGTCCAGGACTTGGAACCATCCAGCCTTCTCAATCAGACTATTTCCAAGCTGTTAAAGGCGGTGGTCACGGCGACTATAAACTTATTGTTTTGGCACCAAACTCGGTGCAAGAGATGAACGACTTCGTTGATCTTGGATTTGAACTCGCATTCAGATACCGAAATCCAGTCATGATTTTAAGTGACGGTATTATCGGTCAAATGATGGAAAAAGTTGAACTTAGCGACTACAAACCACGAATGACAGACGAATTTATTGCAAAAGAGTACGGCAGCTGGGCAACAACTGGCAAACCTAAAACCCGCGAACGCAATATCGTTACATCATTGGAGTTAGACCCTGCACGTCAAGAAAAGTTCAATGAGAAGTTGCAGAAAAAATATGCAGAAATTAGAGAAAAAGAGGCTCGCTTTGAAAACTTTAAAACCGAAGATGCAGAATATCTAATCGTTGCATACGGCTCAAGTTCTCGAATCTCGAAAAAATCTGTTGAGCTACTACGTGAAAAAGGAATTAAAGTTGGACTATTACGTCCTATTACACTATTCCCATTTCCAGAAAAAGAACTACTAAAATTGTCAAAACAAGTAAAAGGTATTCTTACTGTCGAAATGAGCGCAGGACAAATGATTGAAGATGTAAAATTAGCTGTTAACTGTTCTATCCCAGTTAAACACTATGGACGTTTTGGAGGTATGATACCATCACCAGACGATATAGTTACAGCTCTTGAACAACAAATTATAGGAGGCAAATAAAATGGACGTAAAAGATATTATCAAACCAGAAAACTTGGTTTACAAAAAATCATCGGTTCTTACCGACAATGTTATGCACTTTTGCCCCGGATGTACACACGGAGTAGTACACAAAGTTGTTGCCGAGGTAATTGAAGAAATGGGCATTCAAGAGAAAACCATAGGCGTGTCGCCTGTTGGTTGTGCCGTATTAGCATACAACTACTTACATATCGATTGGCAAGAGGCTGCACACGGACGCGCTCCAGCTGTTGCAACCGCTCTAAACCGCTTGTATCCTGAAAAATATATTTT
The DNA here is from genome assembly GCA_035366675.1 of Salinivirgaceae bacterium. Lineage (GTDB taxonomy): Bacteria > Bacteroidota > Bacteroidia > Bacteroidales > Salinivirgaceae > JAAYQU01. The sequence continues at coordinate 1,333 of DAOSIN010000372.1, forward strand.
TACATATCAAGGAGATGGCGACTTAGCTTCAATCGGTGCAGCGGAAATTATTCACGCATCTAACCGTGGAGAAAATATTACTGTTATTTTTATCAACAATGCGATTTATGGAATGACTGGTGGACAAATGGCTCCTACTACATTGGAAGGCATGGTAACATCAACATCGCCATATGGTCGAGATGTAAAATTAGCAGGATATCCGCTAAAAATTACCGAACTTATAGCACAACTTCCCGGTGCATGTTACGTAACACGCGAATCGGCAGAGACAGCACCAGCTGTTAGAAAACTAAAAAAAGCTGTACAGAAAGCTTTTGAAAACACAGGCAAAAGGAAAGGAACATCATTCATAGAGGTTGTTTCAACATGTAACTCAGGTTGGAAACTCTCTCCAGTTGATTCTAATAAATGGATGAAAGAGAATATGTTCCCATTCTATCCGCTTGGAACATTGAAAGACGAATAGAGGTTTTACAGTAAAAATTTAAACACATGAAAGAAGAAATCATTATAGCCGGATTTGGTGGACAAGGAGTACTTTCCTTAGGAAAAATCCTTGCCTACTCGGGCATTATGCAAGACCAAGAGGTAACTTGGATGCCCTCATACGGACCAGAAATGCGTGGAGGAACTGCTAACGTTACTGTTATTTTGAGTGACGATCAAATAAGCTCTCCAATTGTTAACGAGTACGATACCGCAATAATCCTAAACCAGCAGTCATTAGACAAGTTTGAAAAGACCGTAAAAAAAGGCGGTACTTTAATTTATGACCCTAACGGAATAACCAAGCCGCCACAACGTACCGACATAAATATTTACAAAATTGACGGTACCGACGAGGCTGCAAAACTTGGTAACGCAAAAACATACAATATGGTTATTATGGGAGCTTTCCTAAAAGTGAAACCCATAGTAAAAACAGAGAATGTTAAAAAAGGTCTCGAGAAATCAATCCCTGAACGATATCACAAACTAATACCTCTAAATATTGAGGCTATTGAGCGTGGTAAAGTTGCAGTTAAAGAGGTTAGAAAGTTGTAGTAAATTTCATAATTCCTTTTTTTTAAAAAAGAAGCCGTTTTTGAAAAGAGACGGCTTTTTTGTTAGACTATTCTAAAACATTTTTTAAGTAAGCCAAAGAAAAATAATTGCGTTACATTAACTATTTTTGCACAATAGTATTTATAAAATTACAGT
>DAOSIN010000373.1:0-2531 GCA_035366675.1 Salinivirgaceae bacterium
ATGTAGTAGCTATAGACTTAATTATGATTAGTGCTCTACGTTTATGAATAATTTACTCCAATTGCCAAAAGTGCTCAATTTTATCTACAATTTTGTCAATATCTTGGTTTTTCATACAATTAAAATGTTTTTTAGGACACTTTTTATAACCTATTTTTGAACATGGTCTGCATTTAAGATTATCGACTTCTGCTATATAGTATAAGCCTTGATTTTGAGGCATATAAGGGTACATTCCAAATTCAGGCACCGTATTTCCCCACATTGAAACGGTGGGACGGCAATATGCTGCGGCAATGTGCATAACCCCCGTATCGGGAGAGATTACAACTTTCGAGTGTTTGACTATTTCAGAAGTTTGACCAATAGTGCAAATACCGCACGCATTAAAAGTTGGACATGTTAGTTTTTTTATTACTTTTTTGGCTTTTGGCATGTCACCTGAGCTTCCTGTGAATATTACAGGTTTGTTAACTTTGTTCAGTATTTCAATTAAAATTTTACTCGGGATTTGCTTTGTGTAGTGGGCTGCTCCTGTTGCTACAACTACATAGTTTTTTTTCTCAAAACCGATTAATTTTTCAAAAATCTTTTCCGCATTAGGTTCAGAATAAACCTCTAAACCTTTGAAATCATTTTTTACACCTAGTGTTGATAGTGTCTCAAAATATCTATCAACAATGTGTATATCAGGCAGTTTGTTGATTTTAAAGTTTACGTAAAGCCACTTTTTTATATTCAGTTTATTTACTTTCGCGGACCTTACGCCTAATTTTCTTTTAATTCTGTGGCTACGTATATTATTTTGAAGATCAACAATAAAGTCGAACTTTTCTGCATGTAAAGAGTCTATTGTACCACGTAAATCCCCTCGATACTTATGTATTTTATCGATATTCGGATTATGTTCCACAACAGGGTAGAACTGCCTTTTTACTAAAAAATGTATCTCTATTTCTGAATGCTCCTTTTTAATAGCCCGCAACAGCGGTGTTGTAAGCACTATATCTCCAATTGAACTAAATCTGATTACTAAAATCTTTTGAATTTTGTTCATTACATTAAAAAGTCGCACTGTGTAATATTAGTTCTCTTCACTGAAGACTAATATTTTGACATTATTATTTTTTACTTGGATAACACCACCCAAGATATCTAAGATAACCTCTTCTCCGTCGTGTTGTGTAATTTTTATTACTCCTTTTTCTAATGTCGATGTTATTGGAGCGTGATTATGCAAGACAGCAAAGGAGCCGATACTACCCGGCACCCTTACTTGTTTTACATCTCCCGTAAAAAGTGTGCTCTCCGGCGATATAATCTCTATTTGCATATCTTGTTAAATTGATGTTTCTTTTAATAGTTTTTCGCCTTTGGCTATAGCGTCGTCTATAGTTCCCACCATCATAAATGCTGCTTCGGGATATTTATCAACTTCGCCGTCAATTATCATGTTAAATCCTCTGATAGTATCTTCAATAGAAACTAAAACACCGGGTGTTCCTGTGAATTGTTCAGCCACGTGGAATGGTTGTGACAAGAAACGTTGTACTTTTCTTGCACGGTTTACAACTAATTTGTCTTCTTCTGACAGTTCGTCCATACCAAGAATAGCGATAATATCTTGAAGATCTTTGTATCTCTGTAAAATTTCCTTAACTCTTTGGGCGGTATTGTAGTGTAGCTCCCCAACAATCTCAGGTGTAAGAATTCTTGATGTTGAGTCAAGTGGATCTACAGCTGGATAAATACCTAATTCAGAAATCTTACGGCTAAGAACGGTTGTTGCATCAAGGTGGGCAAATGTAGTAGCTGGAGCCGGGTCTGTAAGGTCATCAGCCGGAACGTAAACCGCTTGAACAGAGGTGATTGAACCTGATTTTGTTGAAGTAATTCGTTCTTGCATAGCACCCATTTCACTTGCTAAAGTGGGTTGGTAACCAACAGCCGATGGCATACGTCCAAGAAGTGCTGACACCTCTGAACCTGCCTGCGTAAAGCGGAAAACGTTGTCCATAAAGAAAAGTATATCTCTTCCACGTCCACCTTCACCGCCATCTCTAAAATATTCGGCAATGGCTAAGCCCGATAGTGCAACTCTAGCACGTGCTCCGGGAGGTTCATTCATTTGACCAAACACTAATGCAAGTTTAGAATCGGCTAAATATTCGGGCTTAACTTTCGTTAAATCCCAACCACCTTCTTCCATTGATTTTAAAAATTCGGGACCATAATTAATAACGCCTGCTTCAATCATTTCACGCAACAGATCGTTCCCTTCACGGGTACGTTCTCCAACACCTGCAAAGACTGACAGCCCTGAATAGGCTTTTGCAATATTATTGATAAGTTCAAGAATTACAACAGTTTTTCCAACACCTGCTCCTCCGAACAACCCAATTTTCCCACCTTTAACGTATGGTTCAATAAGGTCAATAACTTTAATACCAGTGTATAGTATCTCGGCTTCAGTTGTTAGGTCTTTGATTTTTGGGGGGTCACGGTGGATTGGGTAACCGTTTGTTTTGTCC
>DAOSIN010000374.1:0-2531 GCA_035366675.1 Salinivirgaceae bacterium
TTTTATTTGTTTTTGTTTCGTGTGAAAATTGTATGTGTGGTTTTGAAAGCAAATCTCCCAAGACTCTCTTGCAGTCCAACAATTTGATTAGAAAATTCAGTTGTTGTCATAACCGTATTGTTTAAAGTTTCGGATACAAATAAAGCAATTTATTAAACAATAGCAATTTTTTATTTGTTAACAATTTGTTAATATTTTTACCAAATAAACACAACAACCTCATTTGTAAGCACATAATAAATTTTATTAATTTATATAAAGACAAGTTTATCCTTAATTAATTTCTAACATAATAATTGTTGCACTATATACATCATCGTAAATCCAAAAATATATTTTTGTACAACGAAAAAACCAATTTTCACGCCTCTTTTAAACAAACTTGTAATTCAATATTTTTCCTAAACAATAAACAAATAGTAAAGTTCTTTATAATTTTATTTCAATCTTGAACAAAATCAATTATTTTTGCATATCTTAGTATTAATTAAGCAACACCAAATATTCAACTGTTTCATGATTACTAGTAAACATATTGACCCTCAAACACTAATATTAGAGACATTAACCCAAAAGGCAGTTGTTAAACAAACAGTTTACAAAAACACAAATGCCACTTTCAAAATTTTGAAAAATGTTTGCAAATACGTTTCACAAAACACTCAAAAATCACTAAAAGAGCTAAATACAAAAATCACGTCAAGCTATCACGAATCAGGTCACTCTCAGATTGAGTTAATGGTTGCAGGCGATTTATTGGTATTTTCAAAACATACCAATGTTTTTATATTCGATAAAAGCCACCCTATTTGGAAAACGTCAATTGTGGAAGAAGATAATTACTCAGCCTATTGCGGAATTATAAATATCTACAATTTTTTGGCTGATTCATTCAGATACAATCGTTTAGAAGATGCGGGATATTTAATTGGACGTATTTTTATAAATCAAAATATGAACTTTATTGTTGAAGGTAAACGTCAACTTGGAGTTCTATATAATAATTTTGGGGATCAACAAGTTAATACAAAAACAATGCGAAATGTTGTACAATCAGCAATACTATATTCACTTGATTTTGACCTACTTGTACCTCCATATGAGCAAAATGCTGTTGTAACAGTTGCTCAAATCAAAGACAACAATCAATACGCAAATTTAAAAACAGGGAAACGCTTAGGTTTCAGGTTTTACAGCGAAAATGAATCAATTTAACTATTAAAATATCAAAAACATGTCAACAAAATTATTTATGGCAGCTTTGGCAACGTCACTACTGATATTGTCAGGTTGTAGTCAAAAAAAGGAAGTAAATCCTATGCAAGAAAAAGTAGATCAGTTTGCATTGGTCGATTTAACCACAGACCTAAGCCACTTAGGTGCTAACGACAAAGCAATGTTACTCAAGCTAATTGAAGTTAGCGAAATTATGGAAGAGCTATTTTGGAAAGATGCTTTTTCAGGCGATAAACAGTCGTTTTTAGATTCTTTACCCGATGACGCAACACGTGAATTTGCGAAAATAATGTATGGTCCATGGGATCGCATGAACGCAGATAAGCCTTTTGTTGAAGGATTTGGCGAAAAGCCAGCCGGCGCAAACTACTACCCTTCTGACATCACCAAAGAGGAGTTTGAGGCATGGGATGAGCCCAACAAAATGGATTGGTACTCATTGGTACGCCGCGATGATAACGGAAAACTTGTTCAAATACCGTATCACGTTGCCTATAACGAAGAGATAACCAAAGCAGCAGCCCTACTTCGCGAAGCTGCTGAACTATCGGAAGATGAGGGATTTAAAAAATATCTTCAACTTCGTGCCGAGGCTTTAGAAACTGATGACTATTTAGCCTCAGATATGGCTTGGATGGATATGCGCGACAATAAAGTAGATTTTGTCGTTGGACCAATTGAAAGCTATGAAGATCAATTAGTAGGTGTAAAGGCAGCCCACAGTGCCCAAATATTGATTAAAGATTTAGATTGGAGCGCTCGTTTAGATAAATACGGAGAGCTACTTCCAAAGCTACAAGCATCACTTCCATGCGACGAAAAATACAAGCAAGAAGAAGTACATGCTGACGCCAATATGTACGTTTACGACGTAATTCTATACAGAGGCGACTGTAATGCTGGCAGCAAAAATATTGCTATAAATCTGCCTAACGACACACGTGTTCATGTAGCAAAAGGTAGCCGTAAACTGCAACTAAAAAATGCAATGAAAGCTAAATTCGACAAAATACTTCTTCCTATCTCAGAGATAGTTATGGACGAATCGCAAAGAAAACATGTAAAATTTGACGCTTTCTTCGAAAATGTGATGTTCCACGAAGTTGGTCATGGCTTGGGCGTTAAAGAGACCATTAACGGAAAAGGAACCGTTCGCGATGCTCTAAAAGAGACATATAGCTCGATTGAAGAGAACAAAGCTGATATAATGGGACTTTATATGGTTGCCAAACTATATGAAATGGGCGAGTTCCTAGAAAAAGATTTGATGGATAACTACGTTACATTTATGGCAG
>DAOSIN010000375.1:0-2520 GCA_035366675.1 Salinivirgaceae bacterium
GTTTGATTATAGATATTGGAACGGCTGTTACTTACGATTTAGTTGTAAACAACTGTTTCAAGGGCGGAAATATATCACCTGGACTGATATTAAGACATCTCTCTTTAAATGAACATACGGAAAAGCTACCTTTAATAAGTGCCACCAACAATCAACAGTTGTACGGAAAATCAACTGTCGAAGCAATAGAAAACGGTGTTTTTAATGGGCTAAAATATGAAATAGAAGCTACGATAAACTGTTTTAGTGAAATTTATAACGATATTAACGTAATTGTAACAGGAGGAGATGCGCATTTTTTTGTCAATATAATAAAAACTGCGATATTTGTAGAATCAAATTTAGTACTTATAGGATTAAACCACATACTTTTACACAATGTATAGATATTTGATATTGCTTATCATAACAACAATAATCTCTCAATCGGTATTATCTCAAATACAGACAGAAAGTCCATATTCAATGCTTGGTTTTGGTCTTATGGAAAATGAAGGGAATATCGTAAATAGTGGTATGGGTGGCTCTGCGATTACTATGTATAAAAGAAACGCACTAAACATTTCTAATCCTGCTGCAATTAGTTCAATCGACACGCTCTCTTTCGTGATGGAGTTTGGTTTAAAAACAAACTACTCTAATTTATCTGCGACAGGAATGTCAAAACACTCATTTTCTAGTAACTTGAATTATTTTGCTTTTGGCTTTAGAGGTTCAAAACGTTGGTCTTCGAGCTTTGGCTTAATGCCAATATCCTCACGAGGTTATAAGATTGTCGATCGTGAGATAGTTGAAGGTGTTGGAGATGTTGAGAAATACTATATTGGCTCGGGTGGTATTAATAAGTTGCATTTAATAAATAGTTTTGATATCTTTAAAGACTTTTCCGCTGGAATATCAGTAGAGTACCTGTTCGGAAAACTTGAAGAGACAAACACACTAATGTTTCCGAATTTATCGTCAGCTCATTACACGCAGGAGGGGTTGAAGCAACAGATAAGTGATTTCAACGTTTCGTTTGGACTACACTACAGATTAGATAAAACAGAGCAAGAACGATATGATTTCGGTCTATCGTTTATACCTAAATCTAAAATAAAAGGAAAAGAGACATTTTTGAAAGGTATCACACGTGGCGAAAATCTTTGGTCAATAGACGACAACATTTTTTCAGACACAATGATATTCTACAATGATAAGTCAGTACGAATTGAAAAACCTATGTCTTTTACAGTTGGATTCGGTAAAACGTCTGTTAACGAGTATGTTGCATCAATAGACTACACTTTTGCAAATTGGCAATCGACAAACTTTGCAAATGCAAAAAATTCGCACCGTCTGGCTTTAGGATACTCGTTTATACCACAATGGAATTCAGCAGTTAGCTATGCAAAACGGTCGACTTATCGCTTTGGTGCATTTTTTGAAAGTACAAATATTGAGATATTCGATACAGACATCTTAAACTTTGGGATAGCTACTGGTATTGGATTGCCTATAAGGCGTGGTCTCTATAATGTTGACATAGATTTACAGTTGGGACAAATGGGAACAAATAAAAACGGTCAAATCAAAGACCATTATATAAGACTTAATTTAAAACTAAGATTTAGCGAAATGTGGTTCTATAAACCAAAATATGATTAATAATTAAATAGTGTTAAACCAAAAAAATAAAAACCATGATTTATAAAAAATTTTTAGCCGTACTATCCATCTCTTTGATGTTCTTTAATGTCGGCTTATTTGCACAAAAAGGAGTTGAAGACGGATCCAAGTATGGAAAAGGAGAAGACAGTATTAGAGCATTGCAAAATCTATCGATGTATCAACAGTACATTAAACAAAGGGCTTATAAAGAAGCCGTTATTCCATGGCGAGTTATTTTTAATGAAGCCCCTAGATGTAGTTACAATATGTATCTACACGGTGTCACAATATTTAAGACACTATTCAATGAAGCCCAAGATCCAAAGTTGAGAAGTGCTTATGTTGACACCATTATGCTAATTTATGACCAACGAGGTCAGTACTTCGGAAAACGAGGAGAGGTGCTTGCAAGAAAAGCATTAGATATGCGCGAGCTTGATGAAACTAGATTAGAAGAAGCTTACAACTTTATTGTCGAGGCTATAGAGCTTGATGGAAATGACGTCCCCGATTTTGCTATAAACACCTTTATGCAAATTTCATTATCAAGATACCTGAAAGAAGAAATCGACAGAGACCAGATGATTAATAACTTTGCTACATCTGTCGACATAATGGAACATAAGATTAAGCACTCAAAAGATGAAAAAGAACGGGAAACAAACCAGCAAATATTAAATAATGCTAATTTGATTTTTTCCAATAGTGGTGCCGCTGATTGTGAAACATTGACCCCTGTCTTAGAAAGAAAGTTTGATCACAATCCTAATGACGTTGGCAATCTTACTACCATTGTAAATCTTCTCAGAACAGTAGGATGCGAAGATACTGACCTTTTTGCTAAAGCAGCCGAAAAATTATATGAGCTTG
>DAOSIN010000376.1:0-2514 GCA_035366675.1 Salinivirgaceae bacterium
AGGCAAAACAACTCTGTTGCGTAAAGTGTTTAATCAGTTGCCTTACTACTCGTTAGAAAATTTAGATATTCGGAATTTTGCTTTAAATGACCCTGTAGGGTTCCTTAATCAACATCCAGAGGGAATGATATTGGACGAGGTGCAAAACACTCCTAATTTACTCTCCTACATACAAGGATTGGTAGATGAAAATCCTAAAAAACGATTTGTACTTTCGGGCAGTTCTCAATTTTCAGTTATCGAGAAGATAACGCAATCTCTTGCAGGACGAACTGGCGTTTTGGAACTTATGCCACTGTCATACAATGAAGTACAGACACAAGCAGAAGAGAAAACATTAGACGAGATACTGATGACTGGACTCTATCCAGTGCTATATTCAGGCAAAAATACTCCTAACTTGTTCTATCCATCATATGTAAAAACTTACTTAGAAAGAGATGTACGCAATTTATTGCAAATAAAAGATATGATACAGTTCCAGACATTTGTCAGACTTTGTGCTGGACGTATAGGAAGTTTATTTAATGCTTTGGAACTATCTGGTGAAGTGGGTGTATCAACAAATACAATTAAGTCTTGGCTTTCTGTTTTGCAGGCTTCATATATAGTCAAGTTGCTACCACCCTTTTACGAAAACATAAGAAAAAGATTGACCAAAACGCCCAAGCTCTATTTTTGCGATACAGGATTAGCCTGTTACCTGTTAGGTATTGAAACAAAACAACAATTGGCAAGAGATAAAATGCGTGGACTTCTGTTTGAGAACTTTATTGTGATGGAAGCTTTTAAAAATCGGTACAATCAAGGAAAAGAAAGTAATCTGTTTTTCTATCGCGACAGTAACGGTGTGGAGGTTGATTTGCTACTCAAAAATGGCAATGACTATTCTGCTATTGAGATCAAGTCATCTCAAACATATCATCCTGAATTTGAGGCAGGTATCAAGTCATTAAGCTCATTGCTTAAAAGCAGAATTACCAATAAAGCTATCTTATATGCAGGAGATTTTGAAAACGATACGGCGCAAATTCAACTGCTGAATTATAAGAATATGAATCGTCTCTTTTAATACAAACTATTCTACACAACATCAACGGGTTTTTGCCTATTTTCTGACGAAACTGCCACCTGTGCATTTTTTATCATAAAATGTAAGCGGTTGTAAATATTGGCTTCGCTCATTCCGCTATCGAAATCTAAAAACAGTAGGTTCATATCGGAGAAGAGCTCTTTTGTTCTTTTTTCTATTCCTTTGGAAATTACGTGATTAGCTATACAGCCAAACGGTTGCAAACTGATTACGTTGTTTATTCCATTGTGTGCGAATTCTGAAAATTCGGCAGGAATGCTCCACCCTTCGCCAAATTGAGCGTTGGTACTTATTATTTTTGAGGCATGTTTTGCATCTTCGTGAACGTTGGAAATTGGGAAATAAAATGGATAATGGGAAATTTTAGATTCCATTTTACGTATGATTTTATAGACCCAATTTTCTGCTAAATTCATTACAAATTTTGGTATGGTACGCTCTTTAATATATCCTTGAATTCTGGCTTCTCTATTGGCGAAAGCAACAATAAAAAACTTAGTCAATGGTGGCAAAACAGCCTCTACACCTTGCTCGACAAGCCAGTTAACAACGTGCTTATGACCAAAATCGTTGTATTTTACGTAGATCTCCCCTACTACACCTATTCTTGGGATCTCTTTTAAGTTGTTTATACTCAGGAATTCATCGGCTGCCTGCTCTACCAAGTGAAAGAAACGATTAGCATCATTAGCTCTGAGAGCTTCTATACCAAGCTCTATGTACTTATCTTTTAGACGTTTGGCTCCGCCCATTTCAGTTTCTCTGGGTGCTGTGGAGTAGTAAAACTGCGATATACAGTCAGCATAAACCATCGCACAGAAAATAACTCGAATACATTTTCCCCAATTCACTTTAAATCCTGGTTGTTCATTCAATCCCGCTGTGGTAGAGACTGTTATAATCGGTATATCATCAAATCCTGCGGCTATCATAGCTTTTTTTATCAAAGCTACATAGTTTGTAGCTCGGCACTGTCCGCCAGTTTGAGTAATCCCTAATGCAACTTCATTTCTGTCGTATTTACCACTCTCTAAGGCTTTCATTAAGTCTCCTTCAACTAAAGTTGCCGGATAGCAAATCTCATTGTTGGAGTACCTTAACCCATATTCAACTGATTTTAAGTCGCTTGGTGGCAAGTTTTCCATTTTATAGCCAATTAACTCAAAAGCTGCAGGAAGAAACGGTGAATAGAAATCTCCAAACCACGGTCCGAGAATCGTTCTTCTTCTATCCTCTTTTTCAAAAGGTGGCGTATGTACGGCTATATTTTTTTCGTAAACTTTGTCCTCTTGTTTAAATTTCAAGCTCTCAATAAGCGAACGAATTCTTAAACGAGTAGAACCGATATTGTTAATGTCATCTACCTTTATTATCGTTGCGTTTTTGCCTTTGCGGTGTAAGATGTCATTGACTTCATCGAG
>DAOSIN010000377.1:0-2503 GCA_035366675.1 Salinivirgaceae bacterium
CTATTCAATATACTTGTTAGTTATAATAAAGGTAATCAGACCAACGAATATTATAATACCGCCTACCCATAAGCCTGTATTATCTTGAACTGTACCGATAGAAGTGTATCCAACTATACCTACACCTATAAATATTAATACTAATCCGATGCTTTTAAGAAATTTCTTCATATGTATATTGTTTTTATAATCAGTAATTTGCAATTATTTAGTACTCTGATTAAAATACGTAATAGAGGGCTAAACTGCAGTCAAATATAGTAAACTTTAGTGAAACAGTAATTAAACTATTAGACTTTTTATTCGGTCTATCTGTTTTTGCTTGTTAACTTCCCGCAATTTGTTAGCCGTATCAGTAAAATATTGGTGTCCTGAAATAAATTTAACTTGCATTTTATTCCATTCGTTAAGTTCGGTTATTTTATTTTGCGCTTTTAATTCTTCGAAAAGAGTGTTTGAAACAGGTATAAAATCTGCTCTTCCCAAGTAATCTAGATCCGCATCGCACATTATTTTTTCAAGTAGTGTTTGTGGATTTGGTGGCATTTTTGTAGCCATTATTAGTTTGCAAATTTCCTCAATTTGTTCATTGTTGTAATTGTAATTTGGCAACATTTCGCGCGCTAACAAGGTTCCCAAATGTTCGTGATTATCGCTATTGACTATATGTCCGGTATCGTGGAACAGAGCTGCAGTCATTAACAACAGCATTTCTGTGTCGTTAATGCCTTCGCCAATTCCTATCAATTCAGTTTGAGATACCACATCGATAGTGTGTTTGTAATTATGATAATATAGATATGAGGGTAGTTCTTTTTCTAGTTTGTCTAATATAATCTCCTGTAAATCACTAAATTGTCTTAAAAGATATTTAACAATAAATTTTTGATTTGGAAAAGTCTTAGTTTCATCGGCAGCAAATTCGGGTTTTAAGCCCTTAACCGTGTACATTTCAACATCTCCTTCATATTTTACTGGCATTCGACCTACATATTCACAATCGAAATATTCACGTATCATTTCATAGGTCATAATAGAGATGTTGATATTTCCGGGCTTGCTTGCAGCTTGCATTCTGCTTGCAATATTTACCGTTTCGCCTTTTATATTATATGAGACTTTTCTTTTTCCCATTGTTGTCGCAGTCACAGGTCCCGTGTGCATCCCGATACTAAGATCCCAAATCTGTCTGTTTTCATCGCTCCTGTCGTGCTGTGTTGTGTATAACATATGTCGCATTTCTAATGCTGCAAGCACAACATCAATCGGGTTTGTAATGTTTTTTATTGGAACACCACCCGCACTCATATATGTGTCACCGATAGTTTTTATGCGAGCAATGTTATGTTTTTTAGATATTTCTTCGAACTGGAAAAATATATTGTCAAGCTCATCGATTATTTGGTGCGAATTTGACTCTTTGTTAATATTTTCAAACCCCTGAATATCAGCGAAAAGAACGGTAGCCATTTTAAATCTAAGAACCTGATCTTCTTCGCTTTCTCCACTTTCTACGGCAACTTTATCTTGTAAACGGGCTACTTTTGATTTGAGCTTGTCGTTTTCGTTCTGTATTTTGTCAAATGAATCCTGAAGTGTTTTTATTTGGCGCGACAACTCTTTGTTTTCATCCATCAAACGTGCAATACGTTTTACAAGATTGTCTTGATTTTGTTGTTGCATGATTTGTTTTTTTTTACAGCTTATCGAAGGCTAAGTTACTACAATTTTTCGCAGAATACTATTTTTTCATCTTTTAAAAGAGCATATTTTTCTATTTTTTCGTCACCGAGTTTGCTTGCGTAATCTTCAACAGTTACTTTAAAGCCTGCTTCTCTGAGTCTATCAGCATAGTCTGCTCCATAATATCTTACGTGGTCGCTTTGTCCGAACAATCTTTCTCTCTCTCTTGGGTCGGTAACATTCGGGTCTTCAATGGTTTTTTTGTCCCATCTGATAGGTACTTGAAAAATTGCCCAGCCACCGGGTTTTAACACTCTATAAAATTCTGACATTGCTAACCTGTCGTTATCGACATGTTCAAAAACATGGTTGCACATAGCGGCGTCGAAAGTGTTATCGTCAAATGGTAAAGCTCTTACGTCTAATTTCATATCTGCCCAAGGAGAATCCCAGTCGCCAGTTATATAATCAATGTTAGACATTTTTTTGAATTTTTTCAGAAAGCAGTGCTCAGGCGCAACATGTAGAAATTTTGTGGGTTCTTTAAAAATAGTTGTTTCTGCTTGTAAATAGAGCCAAATAACTCTATGTCGTTCCAATGAAGCTGAGTGGGGGGCAAGCGCATTTTTTCTAACCTCTTGACGACCGTACGGTAGTAGTTTTCTATATGATTTGCCACTGATAGGGTCGGTTATTTTCTTTCCTCGCATAAAAATTCCAATTATTCGAAGAAAGAATATAGCAAAACGCTGCATGGTTTGTCTTGGAACAAAGCGAGTTATAAATTTAATTATATGTTTCATCTAACTGTAATTTTATA
>DAOSIN010000378.1:0-2496 GCA_035366675.1 Salinivirgaceae bacterium
GTTCCTCTTAATGTAGCGACAAGTGGACTACTTGTACTTGTTCCACTGTGAACTTCCAAATAGTCATGTCTTGCATCTATATTTACCTCTAAGAAAGTTACCACGATTTGCGAATTTGGTGTTGCTGGCAATATAGTGAGAGTGTATGACTCTCTTCCTACATAGCCGCCTGTTTCACCACCACTATCGTAGAAGATAGCATTACATGTAGTAACAGTGTCTGTGTGCATTAAAATGGTGTCAGCTCGCATTGAATAAGAGTTTTTTAACACATCATTTTGTTGCTCTTTGATTGTTCCCCTTTCTGTTTGGGTATCGTACTGCTGTGAGAAGACTCCAAAGTAAACGAGTATCGCAGCAGTTAAAAGTGTTAGTTTTTTAATCATGTTTTGAACGATTTTAAGTTATTTTATAATGTAAGTTAGCTCTAAATGTTTAACCTATATATTAAACAAACTTTATGCAAAGATCCGTGTATATACTAAAAAAACAGATTTTTTTGCCAATACAAAAACATAACATTGTATTACAGCAATCTTGAAATACAAACACGCACAACAAGCTAAGCTGTTGAGTGTCAGATATTTGTGTGTCCAGGCTTAAAACTTGTTAGTTATACCAATTGTAATTTTAAAATAGTCCAATAATTTTAAAATTTTACAATGGTAAATACCGATGTAACAGATACATAGTTCAAACGAACGATAGTGAAGTTTGGACTATAGTAGCTGTCCAATCGGTATTAAATAGAATTTTATATCGGTAAATTTTTCCTGTGCCATTTCTAATTCATAGGAGCTATCAGGTAGAAAAACATCGTTTCCATGTTTGTCTTTAGCTAATTGACGATGTTTACAGCTCTTAAAATCAGACAGTTGTTCATTGTTGTTAGATTTAAACCAAACAGCTTTGAAAAATTGTACAGGTTCCCTGCGGTATTTAGCTCTATACTCGTGCAGAAGTCTATACTCTATCACTTCAACAGAATATATATTATTACTATCCAAAATTTAAAAGTAAAAATTTATGAGAAATTTTTAATAAAAAAGCCAACTGAATTATTGTAAGACAGTTGGCTTTAGTATTATGCTACACTATAATTTTTTGATGTTATTTAATAATTAGTTTATTAGTGTATGTTTTTCCTTCAAGTGTAATTCTAACAAAATATAAACCTGGATTAAGGTTATCTATATTTGCGGTAATATTGTTAGTTCCACCATGTGAAGTTCCATTAAAAATAGTTTGTTTTTTTGCTCCGTCTATTGAAAACAGTTCAACTACCAACTCTTTCTTTCCGGGACTTTCAAAACTAATGTTAAAGGTATTATTTGCTGGGTTCGGATATATGGTCATTTTGCTAAGAACAATCAAAGATTCTTCTATTCCCACGTAGGGTACAGTACTAACAAAGAAATATTGTGTAGATGCTGTTTTTGTATCGGAAACCTGAAGAATCACAATATCGAATTTGCCAACATCTTCAGCAGTTACAGTACCTGATAGAACTGCTTTAGTGGCTTCGGTTTGCTCTAATGTTAACCATTCGGGTTTATCAACACATGTAAATACTAACTCCGTATCTTCTGCATCTTCGTCGTAGCCTTCAATAATATATTCAAAGCTTTTGGTTTCCATAACTTCAACAACTTGCTCCGGAGGTGTTGTTAAAAACATAGGAGCAACATTGTTTACACTAGATGTTGAAGAAGCTGGTAACACGATATAATCAATCCATGCTTTGTCTTGTCCACTTGAAACAGAATAATCTTTAGTGTATTTCCACGTAAACAAGCTGTCACCGACATTTACAGGGAATTCGATATAAGCCCAGTCAAGTTCTCCACTCCACGTCTCTTTTACAACATTATTTATTGAGAAGGTTAGTTTATCATAGTTTGCTTCACTTGAAACTTTTCGATAAAACGATATCTTATCTCTTTTTGAAACTTTGTGATTTAGTGTAATTTCATTTGTTTGATTGTTTGCAGTGGTGCCAGATGTCATGCATGCATTGCCTTCGTATGCGTTATTAGCTCCGGTTAGTATCTGCCATGCGTTACTGATTGGTACTTGCCAGTTGAATGAGCTAAAGTCTTCAGTTTCAAAATCTTCAACAATTAATCCTACTGGACTTGACGCAGTTAGAATATTGCTTGTGTATTGATCTGACGTGGACATAGCAAAGGCTTTAATGTAACTTCCCAAAGGAATATTTCCATCTAAAATAACAGTATGAACGGTTGTTATCTTTTCACTTGGCTCAATAATACCGGAATGTATAAGAGGTTCTATTATTTGGAAATAGTTACTCATAGCTGAAAACTCGGTTTCTATTTCTGCGGATGTTTCTTCTCCTATATTTTCAGTAGTTACGATTGCTTTCCATATCTCTCCTGCATCCATTTGGTCGTTGTCATTGCCATGATACTCTTCAAATACGATGCTTGTTACCTTGATATCTGGAGCAGCACCATTAAGTTTGATTTTTCCTGT
>DAOSIN010000379.1:0-2489 GCA_035366675.1 Salinivirgaceae bacterium
TTCCCTTTTCATTTTCATTTTCTTCTTTAATTCCAGCAGCTCCGGGCTGTATTACTACATATTTTTCGTAATATATAATTGAGTCAAGTTTTTTTGACGGTATCCCTAATAGGTATCCAATTTTGTTGGGTAGTGAGCGAAAATACCATATATGGGCGACAGGTACAACTAAATGTATATGTCCCATGCGTTCACGGCGTACCTTTTTTTCTGTTACCTCAACACCGCAACGGTCGCACACAATACCCTTATACCTAATTCTTTTGTATTTGCCACAATGACATTCAAAGTCTTTTACAGGACCAAATATTCTTTCACAGAATAAACCGTCACGTTCAGGTTTATATGTCCTATAATTAATTGTCTCAGGCTTTAACACTTCTCCGCTTGAACGTTCCAATATCTCTTCGGGAGAAGAAAGGCTGATATTTATATTTGAAAAATCTGATCTAACTTTCGAATCTTTACGATAAGCCATATTGTTTGTTTTTGAATGTGTTATACAACAGTTTATGAATAATTTATTCTAATGAAACGCTTAATCCTAAGCCACGTAGCTCATGTAGCAATACATTGAACGACTCGGGAATACCCGGTGTTGGCATAGGATCTCCTTTAACAATTGCTTCGTATGCTTTTGAGCGCCCTTGAACGTCATCGGATTTAACTGTAAGAATTTCTTGAAGTATATTAGATGCTCCAAAAGCCTCAAGTGCCCAAACTTCCATCTCGCCGAAACGTTGACCTCCAAACTGTGCTTTACCTCCTAATGGTTGTTGTGTTATAAGTGAGTATGGGCCAATGCTTCTGGCGTGCATTTTGTCATCAACCATATGGCCTAATTTCATCATGTAAATAACGCCAACAGTTGCTGGTTGGTCAAATTTTTCGCCTGTTTCTCCATCATAGAGATATGTGCGACCGAAATCAGGTAAATTTGCTTTTCGGGTGTATTCTGTTATTTGTTCGAGTGTTGCTCCATCGAAAATAGGAGATGAGAATTTTACACCGAGTTCTTTACCAGCCCAGGCAAGAACTGTTTCATAAATTTGTCCAAGGTTCATACGCGAAGGCACGCCAAGTGGGTTTAAAACAATATCAACTGGTGTTCCGTCTTCAAGGAATGGCATATCTTCTTGTCTTACAACTTTTGCCACAATGCCTTTGTTTCCGTGACGTCCTGCCATTTTATCGCCAACTTTGATTTTTCTTTTCTTGGCAATATAAACTTTAGCTAATTGTATTATACCATTTGGAAGCTCATCACCAACTGTTATACCGAAACGTTTGCGTTTGAAATCTGCGATAGTCTCTTTATGCATTACAGTGTAATTATGCAGTAATAGAGATACTTGTTTGTTTTTAGCCTCGTCAGTGGTCCAGTTAGATGTTTGAATTTCAAGAAAATCGTCTATTTCGTTCAACACTTTTTGAGTGTATTTTGCACCTTTAGCTACAACTTCTTGGTTTAAGTAATTGACCAGTCCGGTTGATGTCTTTCCGTTTAGTATCACAAAAAGCTTGTCAATTAACCTTAACCTTAGATTTTGTAGTTTAGTATTTTCCTCTTTGTCAATTTTTTCAAGAAGTGTTTTTTCGGCAGCTTTTACCTTTTTATCTTTAGTAGTTCGCGAGAACAGGTTTTTCTTGACTACAACACCGTATAGTGATGGTCCCGCTTTCAATGAAGCGTCTTTTACGTCACCAGCTTTATCTCCAAAAATAGCGCGCAATAGTTTTTCTTCTGGCGTAGGATCTGAAGCTCCTTTTGGAGTGATTTTTCCAACAAGGATGTCGCCAGGTACGATATGTGCACCCACTCTTATCATACCATTTTCGTCAAGATCTTTTGTTGCCTCTTCACTGACGTTTGGAATATCACTGGTTAACTCTTCAACTCCTCGTTTTGTTTCACGAACTTCAAGAATGTGTTCGTCAATATGCAGAGAGGTGAAATAGTCATCGCGAACAACCTTTTCTGAGATTACAATAGCATCTTCAAAGTTGTAGCCCTTCCAAGGCATAAATGCAACCATAAGATTTCTACCAAGTGCTAGTTCTCCATTTTCGGTAGCATAACCAGCGGTTAATATCTCTCCTTTTTTTACTTTTTGACCTACTCTTACAATAGGTTTCAAGTTAATGCAGGTATTTTGATTTGTTTTTTGAAACTTGGTAAGTTGATATCTTTTTGTATCTTCTTCAAAACTAATAAGTTTTTCTTCTTCAGTTCGTTCATATCTAATTACGATTTCTTGTGAGTCAACATATTCGACAACTCCGTTACCTTCAGCAACAACCTGAATGCGAGAATCTTCGGCGACATCTTTTTCAATGCCTGTTCCTACGATGGGTCGTTCGGGGTTTAACAGCGGGACGGCTTGTCTCATCATGTTTGAACCCATAAGTGCACGGTTGGCATCATCGTGTTCGAGGAATGGGATTAACGATGCAGCAATAGATGCTATTTGGTTTGGAGCAACGTCCAT
>DAOSIN010000380.1:0-2487 GCA_035366675.1 Salinivirgaceae bacterium
CAAATTAGCTAAACGTATCGGCGATGAGCTAAACATACCTATTTTTTGCTACGAATCGGCTGCAACTGAGCCTAAAAGACGCAATTTAGCATCATGTCGTCAGGGAGAGTACGAGGCTTTGGCAAAACGTATTGAAACCCCAGAATGGAAACCCGATTTTGGTCCATCTAAATGGAGCGAAAGCGTTGCCAAGAGTGGTGCAACAGCCGTAGGAGCCAGAAACTTTTTGATTGCCTATAATGTTAACCTAAACACTACGTCTGTTCGTAGAGCAAACTCTGTTGCTTTTGACGTTCGCGAACGCGGAAGAATTAAACGAGAAGGCGACCCTCTAACAGGAAAAATTGTAAAAGATGAAAAAGGTAACACCGTATATGAACCAGGTTTGTTAAAAACCGTAAAAGCAATAGGTTGGTTTATCGAGGAGTTTGGTATTGCACAGATTTCAATGAACTTAACCGATATTACTGTAACACCGCTACACGTTGCTTACGATACAGTATTTGAGAGAGCAAACGCACGTGGATTACGTGTAACAGGCTCTGAATTAGTTGGAGTTGTACCTTTGCAAGCAATGTTAGATGCCGGAAAATATTTCTTACGCAAACAAAAACGCTCAACAGGAATATCTGACAGTGAGATAATTAAGATTGCAGTCAAATCAATGGGCTTAGACGAGCTATATCCGTTTGATCCGAAGAAAAAGATTATTGAATATATTTTACAAGACGATGATAAAAAGTCACTTATAAAAATGAATTTGACCGATTTTGCAAACGAAACTGCAAGTGAGTCTCCAGCACCCGGTGGAGGTTCAATCTCTGCTTATATGGGCGCATTGGGCTCGGCTCTTTCGGGAATGGTCGCAAACCTCTCATCACACAAACGCGGTTGGGACGATCGTTGGGAAGAGTTTAGTAATTGGGCAGAAAAGGCAAAAGCAATTCAAGATCAGCTAATTAAACTTGTTGATGAAGACACCAATGCTTTTAACCTGATAATGAACGCTTTCGGCTTACCAAAAGGAACTGACGAAGAGAAAGCAGCTCGCAAACAAGCTATTCAAGATGCTACGAAATATGCTATTGAAGTTCCGTATAGAACATTGGAACTATGTTACGAGTCAATGCACGTAGCTAAGGCAATGGCAGAAATAGGTAATCCAAATTCAGTTACCGATGCGGGAGTTGGGGCTTTAGCCGCTCGTTCAGGTGTAATGGGAGCATTGTTAAATATGAAAATCAATGCCGCTGACCTTGAGAACAAAAAATTTGCAGAAGAAATAGTTGCAAAAGGCGAAAAAATCCAAAAACAAGCGATTGATTTAGAGGCTGAAATATTAGCTATTGTAAATTCAAAGATTAACTAAAATAGTTGAAAATGAGGCTGTCTCAAGACCAATGTTCAATTAAAAAGACAGCAAGGTGTATTACGAAGTGTCCAAATGCAAAGCACTGAGATTGAGGTCGAAGGAGCGTACCCGAAGCGGTGCACTCGGTCGCTGAGCTTGTCGAAGCGAGCGAACTCGAAGTACAGCAATTGGGCACTTATAAGACACCACTTTTAATTTAAGTATGGGATTACATATACATTTAGTCGACGACCATAAGCTATTCAGACAAGGACTGAAAATGCTTATTGAAAATATTCCCAATGTCGAAAAAATTACAGAAAGCGACAATGGCAGGGAGTTTATCGACTCTTTAAAAACGTCAATTCCCGATTTAGTCCTTATGGATATCGAAATGCCCGTACTTAATGGCATTGACGCAACCCGTGAGGCTCTGAAAAAATATCCCGACCTTAAAATCATAGCTCTATCGATGTACGGAGACGAAGATTACTACTATCAGATGATAGAAGCCGGAGTAAAGGGTTTTGTTATTAAAGATACTGATTTTAATGAAGTTAAGAGAGCAGTTTCGTCAGTTTTAGAACATAACAACTACTTTAGCGAGGAGCTTTTATACTCCTTAATAAGAAACATTAAAACTCATAAAACAAATATCAAAGAAGATGTTTTGTCAGATAGAGAAAAGGACATCCTTTTAGAGATTTGCTCAGGGCTTTCAAATCAAGAAATTGCCGATAAGCTTGATATAAGTAAAAGAACAGTGGACAAACATCGTTACAATATTCTGCTCAAGACAGGCTCAAAAAACACAGCAAGCTTAGTAATGTGGGCTATTAAGAATAGATTAGTAGAGATATAAAAAGTATGTCAAATATAATCTACGTTGCAACTCATTTTTTTAAATACAAAATCTTCTCGAAGCACCGTAAGGGGTACGGAATCCATAGCCCATTTGTTTATGATTTTGTTGAAAAAGTTTTGTTAAACAAAAGTAACAGAGCATTTTACGAACAAAACCAAAAGTACGAAAAAGAGCTGAAAAAGAACAAAACCAATATTACCAAAATCGATTTAGGAGCTAAAAAGCACACCACTAACAGCAACTACAACACCACATACAGCAAAATAGCAAA
>DAOSIN010000381.1:0-2479 GCA_035366675.1 Salinivirgaceae bacterium
TTTCAGATCATTTCCAATATCAGTACGGTAATATTTCGATTTCCAGTTGATTTTTTCTATGCTTTTATAACACTTTTTTCGAGCATCCGAAATATTTTCTCCAAGTGATGTAATTGCCATTACTCGCCCACCATTGCTTAATATGGTGTCGTTTGACATTTTTGTTCCTGCGTGAAAAACAGTGCTTTCTGTAATAGACGAAAGCCCCTCTATTGCCTCTCCTTTAGCGTAATTGCCTGGATATCCCTGACTTGCCAAAACTACAGATATTGCTGTACGTGGGTCTATATCAACCTTATAATTGTGTAGTTTTTCTTGCCAGGTTAATTTAAACATCTCAACTATATCGGATTTTAAACGCATCATTACAGACTGTGACTCAGGATCGCCCATGCGACAGTTGTACTCGATAACATAAGGCTCGCCGTTTACGTTCATTAGACCTATAAAGATAAATCCCTTATAATCAATTGATTCTTTACATATTCCTTCTATGGTTGGTTTAATAATTTTATCAACAACCTTTTGTGTAAACTTACTATCGCAGAATGGAACTGGAGAGACTGAACCCATGCCACCTGTATTTAAACCTTGGTCGTTATCGCCAATACGTTTGTAGTCTTTGGCTTCGGGTAGTATAACAAACGATTTCCCATCGGTTAAAATAAAATACGAAACTTCAATGCCCGATAAAAACTCTTCTATAACAATGTTGTCCCCTGCTTTTCCGAACATTCCGTCAAGCATCTGGCGCAGTGTTCTTTTTGCTTCTACAATATCGGATGTGATAATTACACCTTTACCTGCAGCCAAGCCATCTGCTTTCAAAACATACGGAGGCTTAAGTGTTTCCAAAAACTTCTCACCTTCTGATATATTTGATTTTGAAACAGTTAAAAAACGTGCTGTAGGTATATTATATTTTATCATAAACTCCTTCGCAAACTGCTTCGACCCTTCGAGCTGTGCCCCTTGCGATGACGGTCCAATAATTGCAATTTTAGAAAGCTCGTTGTGTGATTTGAAATAGTCGTAAATACCGTTCACTAAAGGCTCTTCTGGACCTACCACAACCATTTTAATATTGTTTTCGAGCGCAAATTTACCTACTGCATTAAAGTCGTTGGGATTTATTTCAACATTTGTTCCTTCGTTTGCCGTACCTGCGTTTCCTGGAGCTATATAAAGCTTTTTAACAAGTTTACTTTGTTTAATTTTGTATGCAAGTGCGTGTTCGCGTCCTCCAGAGCCTAAAAGAAGAATGTTCATTGTTATTTGTTATTGTCCGATAAAAAACATTGGTCAGACACGGTTGTCTTTCTCTATTTGTCGCACTTTTACAACAAATTGCAAAAATACGGTTAGCAAAAGTACTCATTTTTTCGGATAATCTGTTTTACTATTGGAATTTATACCGATTGGACATATACTATTCAGTGCCACTTACCATTGGAACAAATGAGAACAGTCCAAAATCCTCAGTCTTAAATTCTGTTTCTGAAAGCTTTGTGACTCTTTGCATCGTTTGAGCACTCCCTTTATCAACAGGAATGACTATATATCCACCAATAGCCAATTGCTCTTTTAAAGCCTCCGGAACAAATGGCGCTCCGCATGTAACAAGTATTTTATCAAATGGTCCATAAGTTGGTTTTCCTGCGTAGCCATCGCCAAAAAAACCGCGAATAGTAAATCCTAATTGTGAAAACAGGCGTTGTGACGATTTAAAGAGTTCTTTTTGACGCTCTATTGTGAAAACTTTTGCCCCCATTTGCGCCAGTATAGCAGCTTGATACCCTGAGCCTGTACCAATTTCCAACACTTTTTCCCTTGGTTTGACTTCAAGCAACTGCGTCTGAAAAGCAACTGTATATGGCTGACTAATTGTTTGTCTTGCAGCAATTGGATACGCTTTATCAACATACGCATAGTCTAACAGCCCAATATCAAAAAACTGATGACGAGGAACTGCCATCATTGCATCTAAGACTCGCTTGTCGGTAATACCTTTATTGCTAAGTGATTGAACCAATTGACTTCTAAGTCCTTTATATTTAAAATCATCGGGAATCATAGTAGATTTATTTTGACTGCGAATTTAAACAAAAGTTTGTAATGGCGGTGTCTCATAAGTACCCAACTGCTTCGTTACTTCGATATTCAGACTCGGTCACGTACACTTCGGCTTAGCTCAGTGCATCGCTTTATGTACACTCCTTCGCTCTCAATCTCAGTGCCTTGTATTTGTACAATTCTGAGACACCTTACCAATTTTTAGCTAATTATTACTTTTTAGACAGCCTCTATTAAACTTGCGAGTGTTGTACAAGATCACGAAGCGACTTGAGCATATTACCCACATGCAATATCATCACCTTTGTTTCTTGTAATATTGTGAGATACAAAACGCTGTTTCGTGTATTAACATCACCCGTTTTTATTCGCTTGATTTGCGCCAGTCGAGCCTTTTCAATCATTT
>DAOSIN010000382.1:0-2478 GCA_035366675.1 Salinivirgaceae bacterium
GTTGAATCCTCGGTTTTGTAGGGTAGTTGCTTTAGGGATACCAACAGAAAAAGAGAAAACACAATGGTATTTTCAACGATATGTTCAACATTTGCCAGCAGCTGGGGAAATGGTATTGTTTGACAGAAGTTGGTATAATAGAGCGGGTGTAGATCGTGTCATGGGTTTTTGTACAGAGGAGGAATATCTTGAGTTTTTGCGTTCTTGTCCCGAATTTGAGCGCATGTTGGTACGCTCGGGTATTAAGTTAATAAAATATTGGTTTTCAGTCAGCGATGAAGAGCAAGAGCGTAGGTTTAAATCAAGAAATGAAGATCCCGTAAAACGCTGGAAACTAAGTCCAATGGATATTGAATCTCGAAATAGGTGGATTGAATATTCAAAAGCCAAAGACACTATGTTTGCTCATACTGACATTAAGCAAGCCCCTTGGTATGTAGTGGCAGCCGATGATAAGAAACGAGCAAGACTTAATTGTATTCATCATCTTTTGCAACAAATTGATTATGAGGATTTAACTCCGTCACCGATAACTTTACCAAAACGAGTAGATGATGGAGCATACGTTAGGCCACCCATAACGGACCAAAATTTTGTGCCTGATGTTTATTGAATGTCATTAAAAATCCCAGTAGAAGTTGTGTAGAGAAGTTCTAATTCCGAAGAGAATTAATTTTTGTTGTTTGTTAATTGCTGACGAAGTTTCGTTGCGTATAATTATTCCGGCGTAAACATTTAAGTTGTAAGCGGGATTAATTAAGAATGAGACAGTTGCGTTTACAATTTTTAAATTTACCTCTTCGGCTTGGAAGAACTTGTTGCCATAAGGTTGAGCGGCGGTTCCATAGGGAAGAAAGAGGTCGTTTCCATAATTTAAGTTTGCGGTATCGGCTCCGTGTTTTGCAAACATTAATTGAACATCAAAAAAGAGGCGTTTATAGCCGTATCGTAAGAAAGTAACAACTTCGGCAAAATTCGAGCCTAATGGATGTGCAAGGGGTTGATTGAAGTGTGCGTAATTAGTAACAGGATCGTGTGAATACATAAATGGTCTTACCACGTTCAGTTCGGTTTGAAAATCTAATCGTTTAACATGAAACAGGTCGTAAGATTTCAATCCGGCTTGAATACCCCATTTATTACCATGCCAACCGTTCCTTTTTCTTAGTTCATTTATTTTAAATTCGTCGAATACTAATTGTCCGTAAAGAGCTGTCTTTTTTAGTAAGGTAATCTTACCTGCTGCTCCGACTATAACGTTGTCGGGCGAACCGACGCACCACTCAACAGGTCGCAGATATATTACCGGATTAGCGTAATGAATATCGAATCCGCGATGTCCCCTTATTGTATCTTGATCTCGCCAAATAACAGCTTCAAAAAGGCTTAGGTTTAGCCATTTTGTAACGTTCCAGCTTAAATACTGAAAAGCACCCCATTTTTTCGTGTTTGCAGCTACGTCGGGTCTGCTGTCACGTAAGTGTTGAAACTGTGCCCAAAGGTTTACGTATTTAATATGCCAAATATCTGTGGTGATTTTGAAATGCGGATAGTTAAAAGAATTATCTGATAGCAAAAGTGAACGATATCCATCTCCAAAAAAGTTTTTACCTGTACCAAGTTGAAAGTTAAAGTGTTTCGAGGGGCTATAAGAGATGTAGGCGTCTGAAAAATAGTAGTCGTAACCATTTGGCTTTTGCTTAAAAATTTTTGAAAGTCCTTGACCCGGGATTATTCTTTGAGTTAATTGTTTTATCCTGTCATTTCTCAAATCGTTAAACATAGCCTGATTTTCCAAAAATTGGGTTCCCATAGCAAAATTGTCTCCAATCCCAGCTCTGATAAATATTCCGCGTGTATTGACCCAGCTTTTTTGGTTATATTCGTTATCAAATCCAAGTTCGAGATTAATTGCGGGGTCAATGTTAAATTCAAAATGCTTGTATTTTTTCTCTATCAGACTTCTGTTAAATATTATATCCCAAATTTTATTTGTGGTTTCAATCCGCAATAAACTATCATAATTTGATATTGTATCGGTTTGATTTTTTAAATATGGTTTTATGGCGGTATGAAAGCGTGAATCAGAATTATATAAATCACGCTCAATATGTTGGTAAGAGTGGTTAAAAATTACATTGTAGGGTTGTTGTGCATTTAAGTAAGTAAACGCAAGTGAAAGAAAAACTAAAAATCCGAAAAACTTAATTTTCATTTTTATTCTTAATACCTTTGATACGATTGATTATGTTGGGAATGCAAACCACAAAAAAACCAACAGAAAGAATAACAAATGCGGTTAATTTACCATTATATCGTTGTAATACAATCGATATCCATATTAGTAAAATAGATGCTAAAGACAAAAGTGCAGTAGCTTGCATGTGTGTTAATCCAAGATCAACCAAAAGATGATGGACATGTCTTTTATCTGGAGAGAAAGGGGATTGACCCCTGAATATTCTGATTAAAAAGACT
>DAOSIN010000383.1:0-2477 GCA_035366675.1 Salinivirgaceae bacterium
AAAATATTCAATCGTTGGGGACAGCTTGTATTCGAATCATCAGATCCGAATGCCGAATGGGATGGAACCAACAAAAAAGGCAAAGATCTGCCCGTAGGAACATACTATTACATAATTGACTACTCGACTGATAGTTATTCGAAAAAAATATCAGGACCAATAACAATTATACGATAGTCTGGTAGATTCTTGAATCCGAGGAAAACACCTCGGATTCAGGAAGATCAAAACAATATAATAAAAATGAAAAAACAGAAAGCGATGAAAAAGATAAAAACCCTATTAGTAGTAGCAGCACTCGGAATTAATTTTTCTCAAGCTCAGCAAATGTACCAATTATCGCAGTACATGTTTAACGATTATGTGTTTAATCCGGCTATTGGTGGTATTCATGACTATTATCAGGTCCGAACTAACTATCGTTATCAGTGGGCTGGAATAAAAGATGCGCCAAGAACATATCTTTTAAGTGCCTATGGACCTCACAAATCAATGCCTATGGGCTATGGTGGATTTATTTTTAGCGACGTTACAGGTCCGACAAACCAACTTGGAATATACGGCTCGTATGCATATAATATATTAGTTTATAGAGACATAAGGGTTTCGGGAGGAGCTTTTTTGGGTCTAAAACAATTTAAAATAGATATGTCATCTTTAAGGCTAACTGATCCGGAACCGGCTTTATCTCTCTATCCAGACTATTATGTTAAATACCTTCCTGATGCAAGTATTGGAGTATATGCCTACAACTCGCAGTTCTACTTTGGAATTAGTGTAAACCAACTTTTTGGGAACAAATTGGAAGTTTTAGAAGAGTATAATGGTAAAGTAATGTCCAAACTTAATAATCACATATTTATTAATGGAGGATACCGGTACAATATCAACAGAGATATTGATGTGGAAGGAGCTACTATGTTTAAGATAGTGCGAGCAGCTCCTCTACAAATGGACTTAAATGTTAAAGGAATTTGGCGCAAAATGGCATGGTTAGGTGTATCGTGGCGAACAGGAGACGCAATCGCACTTATTGGTGGATACAACTACCAAGACATGTTGTATATAGGTTATTCATATGATATAATGATAAGTAGACTGAATAAGTTTGGTTCAGGAAGCCACGAAGTTATGATCGGAGTCAAGTTCAACAGAATAAAAGATACGGGAGGAATACGTCGTAAAATTAGATAATAGAGAGACATATCATATACGCACAAATAATGAATACAGATAAAAGGGGCGACACTTTTTGTAAGAACATTTCGTTGAGCCTTATTGCTCTTTTAATAATAATGAGTTCATGCTCAGAAATAAGAGATAAATCTACAAATTTGTTGATAATTCCAAGAGACACTATGATTCATGTAATATCTGATATTCATATAGTTGACGCTGTTCTGATAAATGCATTGAATAATAGACGTATTGAAGTTAATACAGTGCCAAGTTATTACGTAGATATTCTTGAGCGATATAATATTTCAAAAGAAAGATTTGATGTATCTTTGCGTTATTATTGTGACGACTTGGACGAATTTGATAAGATGTACGACGAAATAATCGAAATACTCAGTACCATACAAGTTGAATACGAAACCAAAACAGAACATTAAAAAAAGCATTAAATTATGACGTGGTTTTTTTTAAGATATCTTAAAAAAACCATATCTTGCAATCGTAAAACAAAAACTACCATGAGACAAAAAATAACTCTTTTGACTGTAGGTTTAGCAATTATAGCCTTAGTAGGATGTAAAAGAAGCAAGGAAAATAATATTATTGGAACCTGGAGACAGATGAGTTTTCAAGTGCCTGATTCTACTTCTATAATAGCCAGATGGTCCTTTTATGAAGATAAAACCGTTACAGCACGAGTCTATAACTGGAGAGACAGTCTTTTAAATAGTGTTAATGGAGAGTACTCATTATTTAGAAAAAAATTTAAGCTCAGATTACAGATAACTTATAGCGACACACTTCATTTTGAAGTTAATCAAATAGATTATCAAGGTAACTATGTTATTGATGTTATTTCGCGTGATGTTATGCGCCTTATTAGAGTGGAAGGATATAACGATAAAGGCGAGTGGAGTGAAGGCGGAGATGTCTTTGTTCAGCTTGAATTTTTGAAGGAATAAGAAATTGTAGTGTCCAAGATTAAAACCCAATATGTTTGCCAGAATTGTTCTGCAACTTTTCCAAAATGGATGGGAAAATGCCCTCAGTGCGAGTCGTGGAATACTATAGAAGAACAAGTAGTTGAGCAACGTAGTAGTTCGCTTTCGCGTGCACCACAAGTCTCTTTAAAAGAACCAACAAAGCTCATTAATGTAAGACAGGACAAGCACACACGTCAATTAACCAAAATAGGTGAGTTTGATCGTGTCCTTGGAGGGGGGCTTATGCCCGGCTCCGTTATTTTAATAGGTGGTGAACCCGGTATAGGAAAATCAACTCTTTTGTTGCAGTTAGCT
>DAOSIN010000384.1:0-2470 GCA_035366675.1 Salinivirgaceae bacterium
GAAATACTTGCAGAACTCGACAAAATGCGAAATCTTTTTCCAAATTTAATATCGGAGAAAAATATTGTCAATCCTTCATTAACGACTATTGAAGGACGACCTATACACTGGGTACGTATTTCAAACAATCCTGACGTTGATCAAGATAAGCCAAAAGTATTATATAACGCATTAACACATGCGCGAGAGCCTGCAGGAATGCAGCAAATGCTTTTTCAAATGTGGTATTTGTTGGAAAACTATGATACCAACCAGGAAATAAAAGCTTTAGTTGATAATTTGGAGATATATTTTATTCCTTGTGTAAACCCAGACGGGTATGTATATAATGAAATAAACAACCCTGATGGAGGAGGCTTGTGGCGAAAAAATCGTCGCAATAATGGTGATGGTTCAATTGGTGTGGACTTGAACAGAAATTTTGGATATATGTGGGGATACGATAATTTGGGGTCATCACCTACCGGAACTTCAGAAACGTATCGTGGAACAGCTCCTTTTAGTGAGCCAGAGACACAAAATATAAAATATTTCTGCGAATCGCGTCAATTTAAGTTAGCGCTCAACAATCATACTTACAGCGACATACTGATTTATCCTTGGGGTTATGAAAACATCTTAACCCCCGACTCCACTGTCTTTGAAGAATATGCCAAACGAATGACAAAACAGAACGGATATATCTACGGTACATGTTATCAAACACTTTTTTATCTAACTAATGGCGATAGTGACGACTGGTTTTATGGCGAGCAAACAACAAAAAATAAAGTATTGGCATTCACTCCTGAGGCAGGAAATCCTATTGACGGTTTCTGGCCCGCAATGGATAAAATAGAAGCACTTTGTGCGGGACACACTGAAATGAATTTGTACATCATGCGCTTTGCACTTCCTTATTCTGAAATTACTGATATTTCTGACTTGATTATAGATTCGCACACATATGATTTTACATTTAATTTAAAATCATTAGGTTGGGTTGAAAACGCCAATTTTTCAGTTTCAATAACTCCTGTTTCAAGCAATATACTTTCAGTTGGTGACTCCTTAACGTTCAGCAATATGAATGTCTTAGACGAGGAGAGTGGTTCAATTCAGTTAAGTTTGAAAGGAAATACTACGATGGGTTCAAGAGTAGTTTTTGCTGTTCATGTAAACAATGGTGTATATGTTCAAACTGATACCATAACAAAATTTTACGGAGAGCTTATTGCTGTTGTTGATGATAATTGCGAAACTATGGATAATTGGATCTCAGAGACATGGAATACCACAACTTTAAGTTATCATTCACCCACCAAATCAATTACCGATTCGCCTAACGGGAATTATCCAACCAACGCAATGACAACCATTAATTACAAAAATCCGATAGATCTTGGCAATTCATCATATGCTAATATCGAGTTTTGGGCTAAATGGACAATTGAAAAAAACTTTGATTATGTTCAGTTTCAGGTTTCTGAAAATAATGAGCAATGGGTACCCCTTGAAGGCTTATATACTCACAGTGGGACAGAAGATCAAGATCCGGGGAAACCTGTATATGATGGATCAAGTGACTGGGTTAAAGAATATATTTCTTTGGAGGAATATTTAGGAAAAACAATTTATCTACGTTTCATACTTGTTAGCGATGATTTAGTAAGTCTCGATGGCTTCTATTTTGATGACTTTAAATTAATGAAAATGGATTATCAGCTTGAACCAACAATGAACTTACCAGAACGGTTTGAGTTTGAGCAAGCTACATCGTTGCATGTTGATTTCACTGAATATATCGCCACAATAAATTTCGATAATTTAAACTTGAGTTGGGAAGGAAATTCAAATATAGAAGTTTCCAAAACCGATTGGATTGTTACTTTTCAGGGCGTAAACGACACATGGCTCGGCGAAGAGAATATCACATTTATTTTAGATTATGGATCCGGACAAATCCAAAGTAGCACAATAGTTGAAATTAAAGAGCCTGTGGGTATAGAGCAAAGCTTATCAAATGAGTTTTTCGCATATTATCAACGCGATTACAATAGGCTTGTGGTTTCGCTTACCCCTGAATGTATCGGACAAACAGTTGAAATATATTCAATTAGAGGAGAAAAGCTATATAGTAAAACTATTAGTTCTGAAACCTCTTATATTGATGTTGCGAATTTTTCAAATGGAATTTATTTTGTTAAAACAACGAATGGTATTGCGTTAAAGGTATTGATATATTAAATATTAATAAAAAATGAAATGAGAAAATTTTTATGTATTCTGCTTTTATTGACTCAAGCACTGTTTCTATCAGGTCAGAGTCAAAAATATTTGAGAGTTAAAGTCTTTGCAAAGACAACCGAACATTATAATGCATTAATGCTTAATGGATTGGCTCTTGAAAGTACTGAGTTGAAACCCGGGAACTATTTTATTACAGAGTTATCGGAACAAGATTTTGCTAAGATTAAAGAAATAGGTATCG
>DAOSIN010000385.1:0-2458 GCA_035366675.1 Salinivirgaceae bacterium
ATGGCAAAACCGCCTTTGGCTGCTTTGCTTGCATCGGCGTTTACATAAATACGTGTACTATCGGCTGTGGCAACAAAGATGTTTTTTGCTGGTAGTCCTTTCATAGCTGAAACACCACCAATAGCAAAACCTCCTTTGGCTGCTTTGGTTGAGTCGGTATTAATATAGATACGTGCGCTATCTGAGTTTATAAAAAACAGGTCTTGTGGTACTGATTTACCTGCAGAAACTCCACCAATGGCGAAACCGCCTTTAGCTGCCTTGCCTTGAGTTTCGTGTAATAGTACTCTTACACTGTCGGGCGTAACTCTAAAATATGCGTTATCATTGTTTTTACCTGCAGAGAGTCCGCCAATAGCAAACCCTCCTTTGGCGGCTTTAGTGCTGCTTTCGTCAACATAAATTCTGACACCTGTTTGATATACGCCAAATACTACTTGTCCCAATTTGTTTTTTACTTCAAATATTGGGTCGTCAATGCCGGCTGTAGTATCGCTAACCACCTCTACATTGGGGCTTATGTTAAATGATTCTAACTGTGTTAATTGTGTTTCGCCGGTCCAAACGGCTATTTTCCCTGCTGTTCCTGTTCCTGTAACGGCATTTATTGCATCTTGCCCATCTTGTGAAATCATTTGCCATGATGAACCATTATAAACAAACGATTTCTTTTGTGTTGTGTTATAGTACGCATAATTTAAGTTGGGGTTGGCAGGATGACTACCAAATGAGCCTAACCATTGTATAGATACTCCTTGTGGTCCAGCAGGTCCGACTGGTCCAGTTTCTCCTTGCGTTCCAGGTTCTCCTTGCGTTCCAGGTTCTCCTTGTGGTCCTATAGGTCCTTCGGGTCCAGGTTCACCTTGCGGTCCAGCTGGTCCTTTTGGTCTGACTGGTCTGGGTTCGCCTTGTGGTCCTTGAGGTCCCTCATTGCTAGTTGTGGCATACATTGCGTACGGAACAGACATAATGGGAGATGTTCCCATAGCAATAAAATCGTTGCCTACTTTTAATTCAGTTTTTATCAGTACTGTTGCGCTATTCCAGGGTATATCAGCGAAGTTGCCTGATATTGCCTCGCCCTGTCCTATTACTAAACTTACTATACCAAGATTGTTGGTAGTGCTGTTTTGTGATTCAGAGTAATAAACGGAATTGCTGTTTTGATCAATCAGGCTTATCCGCAGTGTAACCTCTTGATTTTGAAGCGTAGTACCATCTTGTTTTTGAATGGCGGCTTGATAGTTAAAGCCTTGTTGTTGTGCTGTAGCTGTTAAAAACATTGCTATACACAATAAAGTTGATAAGAAAATTTTCTTCATATTATTTGATATTTAGTTAATTATGATATTGTCATCTTTTGACAATGTAAATTAAAACAAAATAATTTTATGATGCAATAGGTGATTTTACGGAGTGGGCGTAGGTGTTTTCCGCAAATTTTTATAATGTGTTGAAAATAAAGGGGTGTATATTGATATATATCGGAATATAAAAAATGTTAATGATTTGTTAAAATCTGAGTAATAAATCAAAAGTACTTTCATTCTTTATTTTGTAACCATCATTAAATTGAATTAATATTGCATAAAAAACAAATTAACGTGCGAAAAGAAGTAATAAATTCTTATTTTTGACTTTTTCTAGTAATAAGAATTAAAATTTTAAGATTATCGTATAAAGTAATATTTGGTAAACAGATAAATACAAAATAATTAACTAACTAAACAAAATCACTATGGGATTATGGTCAAAAATTAAGGGCGAATTTATTGATATTATTGAATGGCTCGACCCTACACAAAACACAATGGCTTATCGTTTTGAGCGGTACAACAACGAAATTAAGCACGGCGCAAAACTCACTGTTCGTGAATCGCAGGTTGCAGTATTTATCAACGAAGGTGAAATTGCCGATGTTTTTCAACCCGGCATGTACACTTTAGAAACACAAAACTTGCCAATTCTATCAACTTTAAAAGGTTGGAAACATGGATTTAATAGTCCGTTCAAAGCAGAGGTTTATTTTATTAATACCAAACAGTTTGTCGATTTGAAATGGGGTACACCCAATCCGGTTATGTTGCGCGATGCCGAATTTGGACCAATCAGAATACGTGCTTTTGGTAATTACTCAATGCAGGTTACCGATGCAGTTAAATTTATTAAAGGTATAGTCGGCACCGATGGAAACTTTACTTCCGAAAAAATTTCAGAACAGCTGAAAAATATTGCTGTTACTCGCTTTACTGACGCTATTGGCGAAAGCAAAATACCTGTATTGGATATGGCAGCCAACTATAATGAGGTGTCATCTTTTTGTGAGGGGCAAATCCGACCCGATTTTGAAGAGTACGGCATTAACCTTACTAAATTTTTGATTAGTAGCATTACTCTGCCACCAGCGGTTGAGGAGGCTCTAGACAAGCGTTCAAGTATGGGTATTATTGGTGACATG
>DAOSIN010000386.1:0-2432 GCA_035366675.1 Salinivirgaceae bacterium
AGTCCAAAAGAGCGATAGCAAAGTTTGGACTATAGTGTATGTCCAATCGGTATTATATAACACAAAACTAAATATGTAATTATTACAAATAGTAATTCGTATCTTTGCATTATAAATTTGTGAAGAATGACAGAAAAAATCCCATTAAATTTAGAATTATTAGAACGGTCTAGCAATATGCTAAAGGCACTTGCCCACCCTTTACGTATTGAAATCGTTGATCTTCTGCAGGATAATAAAAAGCTAACTGTAGGTCAAATTCAGAAACATTTGAATATAACCCAATCGGC
The DNA here is from genome assembly GCA_035366675.1 of Salinivirgaceae bacterium. Classification (GTDB taxonomy): domain Bacteria; phylum Bacteroidota; class Bacteroidia; order Bacteroidales; family Salinivirgaceae; genus JAAYQU01. Next base: position 291 of record DAOSIN010000386.1, read on the forward strand.
TACATCGCACCACTTAGGTATTCTTAAATACAATGGAATTGTTACAAGTCAAAGGGATGGGAAAAAAATGTATTATGAGCTAAAACACCAAAGATTAAGCCAAGTTATCAATTGTGTAGCTTTGTGCGCATCTGAGGAAAAATAATCTTACCCTTTTTCAATAAAATTCCTTATATACCTTTTTGATTACATTGGCAAGTTGGTATGGTTGTTCTATGAATGATGCATGACCACACTTCTCAATTATTGTTACCTCATGTAATGCTCTCCCTTTGGTCATTTTATCAATCATTTGTTGTGTTAAAAACCGATCTGAATCACTGCCAATCAAGTGAATAGGCGTTGTGCCGTTTAGCATTTCTGTATTATCTGGACGTTGCGCCATTGCATGCAAACAAGAAACTATACCTTGTGGCTGCATGGTTTTTACGCGTTCAATCCACTCTAACACTGTGTTTTCCAATCGCTGGAAATTAAAATCCGCTATAACTTTTGGCAAGAACAATTGTGCTATTGTCGGTAATTTTCCCTGCTCTATTGCCTCTGCTTCGCGTAAGCGGTCTGCCCTCTTTTCAGCACTGTCGGTAAATACGTTGCTGTGAAGTAGTCCTAACAACTTTACTCTTTGTGGAATTTGCTTTACTACTGCCTGAGCCACATACCCTCCCATGGAATGACCATAAATAATAAATGTCTCGATTTTTAGGTAATCTAATAACAAAACTACTTGGTTAGCAATTTGTTCCATTGTTTGATGTTTCTCAATTGGTTCAGAGCAACCATGTCCGGGAATATCTAATGTCAAAGTTGGAATTTTGAGCAAATAGTTGTCAATGAATTGCATAAAAACATCCATAGATTCAAGGTATCCATGAAGAAACACTATTGGCAGCCCTTCGTTTTTAGAATATCTGTATTTAATTCGTTTCCCGTTTAGTGTTACTGTATCCATTTATCATTTAGTAATAATTAGTTTACGACTTTCTATTAGTGCTGATTTATTCATAAATCGAACTATATAAGCTCCTTCTTTATAGTTGTTTGTATCTATTTCAACATAAGTTGCGTTATCCAAGGCAATTTTTTCTACCTGTAAACCATTGATACTGAATATCTCTATCTCGGTGCAATTAGTGTTTCCTACGAAAAACGTCACTTTGTTTTTTGCAGGATTTGGAAAAACTTTACACTTGTGATTTTCTATTTGTGCCGGAGTTGACACTGTGTCATATCGCCAAATTCCGAAAGCATATTCTCCTGGTCGTAAACTGTCAACAAACGCATATCCGCCCAGCCATGTTAAATAATTTTGAACATCGATTTTTCTCCAGGGTTGAGAAGGGAGTGCACGGTACAACATCTCTATTCTATCATTTTGTTCAGGTTTCCATACAGTATCAGCAGGATTTTGAGAGTTAAATCGTGCACGACCACGAAAATTCCCATACGACTCCATATTTATTGTCCAATAATATCGTGGTGAAAGTTCTATTCCATCGAATATCTGTCCGTGCTCTTCGGGTTTAACAAAGTTATATGTTACATGTATCCATGCCGAATCAGTTGTTGTTTGTGGATAAACAATAAACAACTGACCATTAAACGATTGCTGTTGACCATGAAGCATATATTCATTTTTTATTGTGGCATCTGCTAAAAGCGAGTTGTAATCGACAATAGCATATTTAGCATTAAATGGTAAATTGAATGTTGAAGTTCCTCTCTTACCATCAAACTCAACTAAACGTGTTTCGTAAACTTCGGGGGATTGGAAAAATGAGACATTTACCCTGTTTGCATCCCCAATAAACCTGCCACCTAAACGACTTTGAGTTATTTCAACTGTCGCTTGGTTGCCGTTTGTTGAGAAATTAGAGATTTTGTAGTGTGGGAACCCTGAGTTAAATATCCAAGTGTCAAAAAATGGAGTAAGGTCTGTTCCAATTTTTTCGGTTAAAAAATCGCGCAATTGATAGGTGTTTTTTGATGTATGCGCATTTTCTGATAGCCACAATTTTACTGCTGCAAAAAATACGGAGTCTCCTAAATATCCACGCAAAGAGCGAACAAAATCACCACCTTTTTTATAAACTGTTGTACCATAAGTATTTTCGTGGCTAACGCCGTATAGTGGGATAAATC
>DAOSIN010000387.1:0-2419 GCA_035366675.1 Salinivirgaceae bacterium
CAGTTGCCCGAAGGTATAGACGGACTTCATTTTCACGTACTTTGTGAAAATGATAGTTATGCTTTAGAGAAGTGCCTCTCCGTTTTTGAGGCTAAGTTCTCGCATCTTATAAAAGAGTGTAAGTGGGTTAATTTTGGCGGTGGGCATCTTATCACGGCGGAAAATTATGATATTCCTCACTTAATTGAGTTGTTAAAAGGTTTTAGAAAGCGTTATCCCAATATCGAAGAGCTTATTTTGGAGCCGGGTGGGGCTGTGGGTTGGCAAACAGGGGTGCTCGTTTCTACGGTGGAGGATGTTATTGAAAATCAAGGAGTTCTAACCGCTCTTTTAAATGTTTCTTTTGCGTGCCACATGCCTGATTGTCTTGAAATGCCTTATAAACCGGCAATTATCGGCGCCACTGATCCTGACGAAAATAGTAAATTTATCTATCGTATGGGGGGGAATTCCTGTCTTGCCGGCGACTTTATGGGCATGGGCGATTATGCTTTTCCGCTTCCGTTAGAGATAGGCGATAGAATAGTTTTTGACGATATGATACACTACACGATGGTAAAAACTACCTTTTTTAATGGTGTAAAACATCCTGCTATCGGAATTGTATATAAGGACGGAAGTTTTGAATTGTTACGCCAACCTGATTATCAAGCGTATAAAGATAAGTTGGGGTAAAAGGTTAAAAGTCAAAGCCGACAGAGAAAAGAAACATTCCTTTTTTATCGTAAATTTTAAAATCTTCTAAGCCCCACGCATAATCTAAACGTATAAAATAACCCAGTACGGTTGCACGTAGCCCGCTACCGAAGCCAATGATAAAAGGCTCGACTTGTCGTTTGATTTTTATGCTGTTCGTTTGATTGGGGCCCCAATAGATGTAACGTGTATATAGACAATTATCTTCAGAATAGGGAGTTAAACCTGTCCATGCGGTTCCGATATCGGTAAAGGCAATCAGCTGAATGGAATTTAAAAATCCGCTATGAAGTTTTTTTCGAGCAAGAAGTTGAACGATAGGGAGTCGCAACTCCGTGCTGAAAAGGATAAATGAGGTGCCGTTTCGTATATTTTGTTCAAAGCCTCTCATGTTAGTAGCCAAAGTTTGATAGGCGTAGTCTTTAGTAATATCTACCCAAATATTTCTATTAAATTTTGCAAATAGCCAATTATCAACGCCTCCCATGTAGTAAACCAGACGGCTTGTACCTACGTTGGTACTTCCGGCTAAACGTGAAGCCCACGTGATATTTTTGTAAATATCTACCGATTTTCTTATGTCAAACCCCACAACAAAAAGATATTTGTAGTCAAGGTCAATACGGTGTTGGTACTCTGCAAAAATTTTTATTTTCTCCCCTTTCCAAAGATTAGTGAAGAGGTCTTTTGAGGAGTCAAAAATATATTCTAACTTTATCCCACCCCAGAAATGGTTAATATCTTTTGCTTGCAGCGAATAGTCATTTAAACTTCCCATTACGTTTTTATCATTTCGTGCCGTTAGGGTGAGTTTCATCGCATTGTATTTATTAAACGGATATTTAGTGATATAAAAAATACTGTTTGAATATTGTTTAAAAAGGTAGTTGTCAATGGTGGATTGCAGTGATTGGCGGTATAAAACTATCTGTTGGTCAACTAATTTAGACAAATTTTCATAACTGAACATAAATTCGTAGTTATCTAAATTGGCAGAAATTCGTCCCCCACACATAATTCTGTGATTTTCAAATAGGTCATTAATACCTACCATGATTAATGCGTTCACACCGCTGTTGAGGTAAATGGGGGATTTTGCTCCTGTAAATTGTTGGTACGAAGTGTTGAGAAAACTGATGTCCGCTTGTGTGACTAACTTATTTATAGAATATTGTACGTAATAGTTTTGCCCTACTTGTTGATTGAAGACCAAACCGTCAGTAAAGGCATTATCAATATGGTGTAAAGAACCATATCCTTTATTATTGCTGCCTTTGCTCGAACTCTTTATATCGCTCTGTCTAATTTGATAAAACCCTTTTTTTTGTACGCTTGGTTCTTTTGGTTTTTCTTTTTGAACACTATCTTGTTGCTTTTTATCTATACTCAATTTTGATTGAAAATTTGTCAATGGAATATTCTCCGTAGCTATGCTGTCAGTAGAAAACGGCGTGACGAAAATTTGTTGTTTCCCATTTGTAGTGATGATATCTGCCGTTAGCAACTTTTCCCTATTAAAATCATGATTTCTAATGTTGTACATAGAGTTTGTGATAGGGAACGTGGTTGCTCTAAATTGATAATGAATGATTGTATCAATATGGCTGATGGAACTGTCTAATCTTGCGTAATAACGATTATTAATTCCGCTTTCGTTGCTTAAGAATATAAATTCTGTAGGAGAGATAAAGTGTGCTTCCGTTTCATCAGCTAATGCTGTTGT
>DAOSIN010000388.1:0-2411 GCA_035366675.1 Salinivirgaceae bacterium
GTGATCAACAACCATGGCAAGTTTTGGTTGATGTTAATGTAGGAATAGAAGATGTTGAAAACTCTGCTCTTACAATTTATCCTAATCCTAACAATGGTAACTTTACTTTAGATTTTAATAATATCAATGGTAAAGTTAACTATCAAATTTGCGATACTAAAGGAAGCATTATTATAAGTGACGACTTTGTTGTAAACGGAAATGCAATGAAAGAAGTTTCACTAAATATTGCACCTGGTGTTTACTACGTAAAATTAATTACTGAAACTCAAAGCTTAGTTGAAAAATTGGTTGTTGAGTAAAACAGTAATTTATAAATAATTAAAAAAACCGCTTCAATAACGAAGCGGTTTTTTTTTGCTCTTTTATAAGTTTTTCTTGGTATTTTTATTATTTTGCATTACTTTCGATTTTTAAAGTAAAATGATATGACAATACAAGAATTAAATAAAGCTTTTGAACTAGCTTACGGTAAACCTGTCGAAGCTGTTTATTTTGCTCCGGGTCGTGTAAACTTAATTGGTGAGCATACAGATTATAATGGGGGACCAGTTTTTCCATGTGCATTAAGTTTTGGTACTAAACTTTTAATTGCTAAAAACAATAAAAAAGTGATGAATTTCAAATCGCTTAATCTGCCTGAAGTTGAATCATTAAAGTTTGACCAACTGACAACCCGTCTCGAAAATTCATGGGTAAATTATCCTTTGGGAGTAATGGCGCAGTTTATTAAGAGAGGAAAAACTTTTACACATGGTTATGATATTTTGATTTGGGGAAATGTCCCTAACGGAGCGGGATTATCATCATCAGCAGCTTTAGAAGTGGTTACTGCATTTGCTTTAAATGACCAATTAAAAGCAGGTTTCAGTCGAGAAGAAATTGCTTTGATTGGACAAAAAGCCGAGCATGAATTTGCTTTGGTAAATTGCGGCATCATGGATCAATTTGTGTCGGCTCATGGTGCTAAAGATCATGCGGTATATTTGGATACTACAACTTTGGAATATGAATTAGTTCCAGTAATATTAGAAGGTGTTAAAATTGTTATTTCAAATACTCACTCTCCTCATAAATTAGATTCAGGTGCTTATAATCAACGTGTTGCAGAATGTAAAAAAGCCGTTGAGCAACTAAATAATGTTCGCCCAATTAAATTTTTGGCAGAGCTAACAGAAGCTGATTTTAAAAAAATTGAATCTGCTATTACCGATCCTGTTGCACACAAGCGTGCTTGTCATGTTGTTGGTGAAGTGCAACGTACTGCCGATGCAGTAAAAGCATTGAAAGCAGGTGATTTAAAACTTTTCGGCGAACTTATGAATGCATCTCATGTTTCTTTACGTGATGATTATGAAGTAACAGGTCCAGAACTAGACTGCATGGCAGAAGAAGCATGGAAAATAGACGGAGTGATTGGTTCACGCATGACAGGCGGAGGTTTCGGTGGCTGTACTGTTTCTTTAGTAAAAGAAGAAGCTATCGATACTTTTATAAAAGAGGTAGGAGCTAATTACGAAAAAAGAATAGGCATAAAACCAGACTTCTATATCGCCGAAATTGGAGATGGTGCTACTAGATTAGTTTGATAATTTGTAAAATTAAAACATGAAAAATATTAACACTTACACTATCAAAAATAAAAATGGCATGACTGCCGAGCTAACAAACTATGGTACAAAAATTACCCGCTTGTTAGTAATTGATAAATACGGAAAATTCGATGATATTGTACAAGGCTTCGATACTTTGCAAGAAAACATTGATAAAGAACCTTATTTTGGAGCAACTTGTGGACGTTTCGCCAATCGTATCAAAAACGGTCAATTTACCTTGGACAGCGTAAAATATACTTTAGCTCAAAATAATGGAGGCAATGCTTTACACGGAGGAATTGTAGGCTTTAATGCCAAAGTTTGGGATGTAATCAAACAGACCGACAACAGTATTAGTATGCAGTATATCTCTCCTGATGGCGAAGAAGGTTATCCAGGAACATTAATAACAGTAGTAAAATTTACCATTTCCGAAGCAAATGAGCTACAGATTGAATACAAAGCAACAACCGATAAAGTAACTATAATAGGCTTGACCAACCACTCATATTTCAATTTAAAAGGAGCCGGCAATGGAACAGTACGCAATCATATTTTACAAGTCAATGCTGATTTTCACACAGTGTTAGACGATACGGCTTGCCCTACAGGTGAAATTCGACCAGTAGATAATTCTCCTTTCGATTTCCGAAAACCAACGGTTATAGAAAAATACATTGATGCCGAGGAATACCTTCCAGGGCGTGGTATAGATAATAATTGGGCAATACGTAAAAATCAACCAAAAGAATTGGCTTTGGCAGCTACTTTATACGAACCAACAAGCGGTCGTGTTATGGAGGTGCTGACTACACA
>DAOSIN010000389.1:0-2408 GCA_035366675.1 Salinivirgaceae bacterium
CCAGGTTCGATAAAACATTTGTGAACAAAGCGTTTGTGTTTTCTGTATAATTCATAATCGATATGTGATTGCACGTATCGAACTTCGCTGAATGATATTTCCGATATATTTAACTCAAATGTTTTAACATCATTCACTTCTACAATAAGGTTAACGATATCACAAATATTATTGCTATTATTTACCTTGTCGTTAACGTGTGCAGCAAACCCTATTCTATTAAGGGCTTTTATGGTATCATTATTGGCAAGTTGAAAAGTATTACCTTTTCTAACAATGTGTTTTCTAATGCGTTGAGTTTCACCATTAACATGGCTGTTTTCCCCAAATGGGTATATGTACAAATTATGAAATTTGGGTGGGATATTATCAACCACATCAAAGTTAAAATTGAGAGGATCTAACGATTTCTGTGTCCTTGTGTTGCGTATTTCAAAGTGTAAGTGTGGACCCATGCTTGTCCCGCTATTCCCGGAAAAACCGATAATATCACCTTTTTTGACGGGCATTACATCTGGCTCTAAAAACAGATTAACAGCAAACGACTCTCTTTCATATTGTTCCTTTTCAACGTAGTCCGAAATTTGCAATACAAAGCTGTCTAAATGTGCATAAACAGATGTGTAGCCGTTAGGGTGGTCAATGTAAATTGCTTTTCCATACCCAAATGGAGAAATGTTTATACGGCTTACAAATCCATCTGCAACTGCGTAAACCTTATGACCTGTTATGCCATTAGTTTTGATATCAATGCCAGAGTGGAAGTTGGAAGAGCGTAACTCGCCGAAACTACCTGATAAAGTTTGATGAATATCTAAAGGATTTGAAAAATATGGTTGGGATTTTATGTTGTTTACAATAATCAAAAGCAGTAAATGGCAAATTGCCAAAATTTTAAAAAACATAATAATTAGATTTTTGTTATAACAGCGTTAGCTGTAATTGGAGCGGCAAAGATAATAAAAACCATTGTTGAATTAACAGTCATTTCTTACTGTTTAACGATTAAATAACATGATTTTTGAAATAGAAAACTATTCTATCCTTAAAAAGGGTAAATTTGCCACCGCTTCGTATGTTTTTAATTTTAATAAAATACTTAATGAAACAGTACAAACGTTATTGTTATGTTTAAACAATTAGTTATCATTTATCTGTTTTCTATAGTACCACAAACGCTTTTTTGTAATTCAGAATCAAGTGTTTGTGATGAAGCATTTTTATCAAATCAGTTTGGTCAAGATTCGATATTTAGTGGCGTTTCAGCTTTTCATAATGCCGATTTCCCGATAGTTTTGGCAAAAGATAAAACAATGCTTTTTCAGCAAACGATAACATATAAGGGTATTGATACAGAGTATCCTGTTAAATTAAATATTCCATTTACTTCGGTATTTGTCGATTCGGTTTGGGGATTGCCAGAGTTTTGCACGCCTTACATCGATAAAAAAGAGCAATTAGTTATTATTGGTTCAAATCAAACAGGCTCGACGATTTTGTTTACAGATGAAAAAACAAGAACATCACTTTACATTTTGCAAGCAAACAAATCGCGCAACTCTAAGCCAACGCTTATAAAGGATTTTTCTAATGGAGGATTTCAAATTCACTCGGCAACCATTGACATGAAAGGAGAAACCATTGTTTTTTCGAGCCGGCGTGTGGGCAGTGTGGGTGGCTATGATCTGTTTTACGTAACTTTGTCGGGTAACCAAAACTCACTGTCAATCAAAAACATATCGCATGAGATAAACTCAACTTACAATGAAATTTATCCTCAATTTATTCAAAACGACTCGGTTTTACTTTTTTCAAGCGATAGGAAAGGAGGCTTCGGAGGTTTTGATATTTATTACTCAAATCGTTCAATTACCGATAGTTGGAGTGAAGCATTAAATTTCGGTTCAGACATAAATACAGAAAAAAATGAGGTTCGCTTTTTTACTTTTGATAATGGGAAAAAAGGAATAATCACAAGGAGAGATACAAGTAATGCTTTGCAGCGAAATGAAATTATTGATGTTAAAATTGCATTTGAAACAACTAACAAATCGGCAGTTTCACAGTCGGATAGGAACGATAGGAGTAAGAGCGATTTTTACCCTACAATCAAAGGAGTTGTCTCTTGTAAACCAGAAATCAGTAATACAAACATACAAGTTTCAGTTTTAGATTCGCTTGGTATTTTGGTGGGAACGACAGTTATAGATAGCATTTTCAAACTCTTTGAAATAGAGACGAATAGCGATAAAAACTCCTATATCACAATTTCTGGAAATGGTATTAGAACCATAACACGCGAAATAAAAATCCCTCCAAAATACGATTACCCTCTCTATATTGTCGATTTTGCTGCAAGTTCTAACAACAAAACGGATAACTCCTTTGACATTTTTTTCAATCAAAAT
>DAOSIN010000390.1:0-2407 GCA_035366675.1 Salinivirgaceae bacterium
AGTATAAAACTTAAATCCTGTAGTTTGACGTTTACACAAAATATTGGATGGTACCAATATAGCATAGGTTTAACATAATAACTACACTTTCATCCTCTTCCCTTTCTTTGATGTCTCTGCAATCTTATTCTCTTTAGCTTCTTTCTTTTCCTGCTTTTCACTTTGAGATGCTGTTGGTTTGTTTTGCCCTTGTTTTAAAGGCTCATCAATCCTCTTGGTTGCTTCATTGGTTTTGCCTTCCGAATTTACAGCTACTTGAGTTTTATGCTTATCGGATGGAGTTACCTCTTTTGCCTGAGCTTTGGCCTTGTCAGGATTAAACCTGAAGAAATCCAGCTTGTTGGCTTCCTGATTCACTTTGACGTAAGCATTATACTCTTGCCCTTCCTTGTCTTTCATCCCTCGAACATAGATGGTTTTATCAGATTTCAAATCAGCTTGTTGCTTTTCTGTTAGTTCAATACCGGCAAGTCGTGTTGGAATACGCACACCGGCTTCGTTAGTCTGTTTTTCATTTTGAGCTATTCTTTGTCTGTTGTTGGGAAAGATAAAATCAAGAGTACGCTTTTCCGCATTAATTTGGACAAAAGCAGAAAACGGTTTATTCTTTGCCGATATCATATTTTCTACCCATACCGCTTTACCATCTTTCATATCGATCTTTTGTTTTTCATTAAGGTCAACACCATTTATTCCATCGGGAAAAGGAAATCTATCAGCCCGCATGGATACCAGTTCATTGGTTAGTTTATCTATACTGACAAATGAAGGAATTGTTTCACCTGTAAAGTAGTTTTTTATATCCACTATTCTGCCCATGTTGCCGGTCTTACGGAGATTCTCTTTATCCTCTGTGGTAAACACATGTCCAAAATAGGGGCGGTCGAGTTCCGGTTGTTTTCGTATGCCGTGAATTGCCAATACCACATCACCATTTTCATTTGGACGAAAAGAGATACGTGCATCGGTTTTGATTGCCACATTACCCATTTTTGCTTCAATTGGAAAAGTATAGGGAGATTTATATCCTCTCAGCAAGGACTCAAAAGCTTTTGAGTTTTCAATTTGCTCTCTTGATATTCCAAAACCTTTCAATGTATCCCAATCAATTTTATTGGGATCAACGAAGTAGCCATCCGTATTGGAATATATGCGTTCGAGATTATTTGAACCTTTTTTCGCTTTCGAAACTTCGTGTTCTTTGTTTACACGCATCGCATCCATCTTTACTTCTGAATCCTTTGTTGGTTTCTTCATATGGTTTTGAATCACTTTGGCAGATTCTTCTACCTTTTCTGCATCTGTTTTGAATTGTAAATATTCAGCATAATGTTTACCAGTTAATAGGTTAATTGCTTAAGTGTTTTGAAAGAAAAGTATTCTATTTATCCACTTTCAAAACCTAAGATTATGGCAAAGAAAACAACAAGTAAAGATTCCGCATCGAACACCGAGAAACTAATTAAAGAGATTCGTCGTAATACAGCAAAAGCCTATACCTCGGAACAGAAGATTCTGATAGTTATGGAAGGCATGCGTGCTGAGCTTTCTGTGGCCGAGCTGTGTCGTAAGTATGGGATCTCACAACCCACGTACTACAAATGGAGCAAAGAGTTCATTGAAGCCGGTAAAAGGCTTGATATTTAGCACATAGATTGTTGTAGATCAATTGAGCTGCCCGCGTATCTTCGGGCGAAATATAAGTCGGCTTGCCGTTTTCCAGATGTCCCGATAGAACCATGGGCGAAAGAGTTCGAAAGGTCATGACCGGTTCGTAAGCCGGTGGTTCGACAAGTTCTACGCTTTGCACAAAACATTGCATTTTGCTCAGACGGTCTCCAAGTACAAAAGACTGGGAAGAGAAAATGCCTTTGATAAAATTTTCAGTGGAGCGTTCAGGGAGAAAGGACAGGTATATACAAGCCTGATCGGATAAGATAATCAGACGATCGCCCTTTATCTGAAATTTTGGAATGTGCAGATTTGAAAAAGTGAACAACCGGAATTGCTTTCGGTCCTGGGTAAAACCATTTTCGTGAAGCCAGGTTGAATAAGCCTGATCCCCGCTAGCCAACGTACGATAAATCCATCCGGACAGTTCGTATTGGTAGTTGACAGGGATTGTGTTTCCGTAGGGTAATGGATCTAAGTTTAAATTTAATTTAAATCTCATTATTTTGATTAAATTTCCCGCAAGTTAAATAATTTATATTTGATGCGCTTTATTTTTCTGTGCTTATTTTGGAGTCATATCGTTATTTTTATATTAAGTTTAAATTTCGGGGCACAAAAATCTCCCCAAAACCTCCCACCACCCCTTCAAAAACTCACTCCTCCACCCCCATCAACTTATTTTGGCGTTCTACGCGGGTGACGGATTTGATGTTTTTGAGTTTGGAGATTTTGT
>DAOSIN010000391.1:0-2400 GCA_035366675.1 Salinivirgaceae bacterium
CCGGCTTATTGAGTAGCGGGGAGTGGATTCGAACCACTGACCTCCGGGTTATGAGAGATTCACCTGGTTTCGGAGCGGTTTTCCCTTAGGCTCCGCATTTTAACCTGGCCTGATATAAAGAGGGGCAGATTATCACTGCCCCTCAACCTTTTTTACTCTACGATGCGAAATACCGGATAGGAATATTTTTCTCGTTTTTGGACTTCCATTTTTACCTTGAGTGGTAGTTTTTCGAAAAGTTCGTCGAATTTGCCCGGTTCTACTCCCACTAACCATGAAATTATGGTGGGGCCTTCATCCAATTTAACCATCGCATGGTATGTCGATTGATAAGGTGCAAAATTCGGAGTTAATTGAAAGGTAAAATCAAACGAAACCATTTCGCCAAATCCACTCATTTCAGCCCATTCTAGATCTGTGCTTGAGCAGTTATTGCAAACGGGTACGGGCGGAAACTCATAGGCGCCACATCGATTGCATTTCATCCCCATCAATTTCCCATTATCTAAAGCTTCATACCACTTTTTTACATAAGCTTCCATTGGTTTCATTTTTACCTCCTCTTAAAAACTCCTTTTTAGCACTACGACATTGGAATTCCAACCGCCACCATACCCTTGCACAACACAAATCTTTGGCTGTTTTGGTATTTGTCGGTCAGCATTGATGCCACGCATCTGTCCTACTGCCTCGGTAAATTCGACCCCGCCTGGACCAGAGAGTGTATGCCCTGCAGATAAGCGCCCGCCTGATGTATTGACTGGTTTGTCGCCATCATGGGCTATACGGCCTTCTAGTACAGCTTTCCAACCTTCACCTGGTTTGAAGTATCCACCCGCTTCGGTTGTGGTAAAGTAATGTTGTGCAGAACAATCGTGAATTGACATATAGTCAATTTCTGTATAAGGGTCATGGATATTTGCCATACGATAGGCTCGTTCAAAGGCTAATCTATCAATCTCGAATGGCGTTCCAAGCACATGGTTGCCAATCATAGAGCTTTCTCCCATTCCTATGATCTCAACCGGGTATTTTGTATAATCCTTTGCTTTATCTGTTGGGCAAACTATCACCGCTCCACCGCCATCACATATTAATGTTGAATGGAAAAGATGCTGCACAACTGCTATAGGTGGATTAAATGGAGAATTAAAGTAATCCTCTACAGTTGTGAAGCCCTTGCTCTTCGCCTCTTCCTCATACGTTTGTTTTGAAAAGGTAGCCTTTGGATTATGAACCGCGTTCCATCGAGCAATGATCGCAGCTTGATTCATCGCTTTGCGTAAATCCTCAAAGGAAACATTGTACTTTTGTGCATAAGAAACAGCACCGCCGTCCAGAATTGAGAACATGTTGTTACCAGGCAAGCAATAAGCAGCATCATCTACTAGAGATTCCAGTTCAAACATAAAATCGGGGTTCTTCTCCCGTAGATGAGGAGGATAGCCAAGCGGAAAATGCGATTGCGCCGCATTGGAAGTACCAGCCAAAACTACGTCATAAACACCTGAAGCAACTGCTTGAACAGCAAGTTGAAGGCCCATATTGAACGTGGAACATGCTTCATCATGGCTGATACTTGGCTTTCCTCTCATGCCTATCCACTCACCTATACCTCCAGAAGAAGCACATTGATTTGCAAACAAACTTGGCCCAACTTGGCCAAAGTAGAAAGCATCGATATCTTTTGCCTCAATGTTGGCATCTTCCATTGCCTCAATTGCTGCCCAAGCAAACAATTCCCGCTCTGTCATGCCCAACATTTCTGGCGTTTTTAATACGTCTCCTAATGGAGTATATCCACATCCAATAATGGATACACTACGACTGAAATGACCAGTATTTATACTCATTTTTCTCCTTTCTTAACAAGATACACTTAAACAGATCTTCAATTCAGGTACAAGAACGCTAGATTAAGTTAATGACCCACTCTTGTTTTCCTATATTACACTCCTTTCTGATCTCTTTAAAGGATCCTTATTAAATACACACGACTCAACAAAACCTTGAATGAAATATCATTCAGTTTTGTTTTTTAAATAAATCTACAATTTCTTTATTTAATTAATTGCCAAAGATGGGTTGAAAAAAACTTATGATATTAATTTCTTTCTTTTACTATACAACGTTTAATATAAAAAGTCAATAGTTTTTGATACTAGTTTTAATATATTTTAGTAACACTCAGCCATTTATAAGAGGTTGCTCAAAACTTTTTCTGTAAATCTAAGCCAGAAGTTTTGGTTTTTTTTAATGGTCTGTGGACAACTTTAGATTCTCTTGATAAAACGAAGATTTATACAGATTTAAACTAAAACGACCAGCAATGGTCGTTTCGAAAATAGTAGCGGGGAGTGGATTCGAACCACTGACCTCCGGGTTATGAGCCCGACGAGC
>DAOSIN010000392.1:0-2399 GCA_035366675.1 Salinivirgaceae bacterium
ATTATATATTAACTAATTATTAACGTTTGTTCCTTTCTTAACGGGACAGTAGTGATAGTCATTAAATAATTTTTTCATTTCATCAATAAAATCTTCTTCTGTATGGAATAATTCCCACCAATCTTCAGGAATTTTGCCCTTTTCAGTGTAACCACTACTTACGCTGCTATCCATCTCTCCATTAAAACCACCCACATGAACTTCTGATTTCATTCTAACATCATCACCATTAAATACCCAGTTATTCCCTTTAGTGTACCATAAAATGTTGTCATGTTTTCTATTAAACTGTGACATTTTAGGAGAACCGGGACCATGATAACACCAAATTATTTCATTTCTAAAAAATTCACGACCAAAAATTTCATCCATTAACAATTTACAATAATGTACATCGTTCCAATCCAACTGAATAAAGATACTACCATCATTACTGAGCAAATCTTTGGCTACAGATAACCTGTTACGCATAAATGTAAGCCATGTAGAATGTATGAACTTATCATTATAGCCAAAACTATCATTACCAGTATTATATGGAGGGTCAATGTATATGAGCTTAACTCTACCCCTATATATTTTTTCAAGGGAATGCAAGGCAAGTAAGTTATTCCCCTTAATAATCAAGTTGTCATTAAGTGTGATTTCACTTACAGCATGTTCTCCTGTTTTGTCATATTTTTTGAAATTGGTCAATGCTTTATGCGAAAGCAACTGGTCTATTTCATCAGGGGCAAGGGTTTCGTTCCAAAATACTTCATTGCGTTTTGCATCTTCTTTGGTTTGCCCGCCTTCGAGTACACAATCTTTGTAAGGCCATGCGAGAACCACCTCTTTGCTCTCGGTAATAAATTCATCGTTGACAGTTAATCCGATTTTGTTTTTAAAAGCTGTATAGCTGTCGGGCATAAATTGTTTGTTGCTGATAAACTTCTGAAACTTTATTTTATCGAAAACCAAAACACCTTCAACCTCTGTAAAGAAATGCTTTTTTATTCCGTCATGCGATAGCAGTAGCTTTAGTAAACTACCATCCATAGCCAAAGCCAATTCGATGATTTTATTTTTCAGTAATTTGCCATCCACAACAAGGCGGTCGTCTTGCTGCAATAGGTCTTTCAGGTCGTTATATAAATTCTGCATACTATTTGGATTTCTTTTTATCGTTGTAATTTATTTTGTTCTCAGCCACTTTCAGGGCTTTTTTTGCCACATCTTCATTTTTCAAAACATCGTACACCTTTTCGCCAAGCCAAAGGGATAGTAATTCCTCTTTGTCCACTTTGAAAAGTTCAGCAAGTAAAAGCACCTGTTCACGGCGTGCCTGCCGTTCGCCTTTTTCCAATTTACTTATAAAAGCAGTATCAGCTTTCAGGCAGGCTGCAACTTCACGTTGAGGAATCTTCCTTATCACACGCAGGCTACGGATATGTTCACTAAACTGGCTCATATTGTTATGTGTTGTCTTGTCAAACAATGACAAAAATACACATAAAAAAAGAAACACAAAAGAAAAAAAAGAAAAACTGCAAACCTTGCAAAGTTTGCAGTTCTGCAAAGATGATTAAACCGCCCTATATCTTTGAATAACAGCCGTATTGAGGTTGCGAAAGATACCTGCCGGTCAACTCTTTTAGGAGGTTATCAACAGAACGTGTTGAGAGATTATACTGCTTACCTAACTCAATGGCTTCGGCTCTTTTAAAATCTGATGGTAAAGCATCAAAGAATTTGCGCTTGTTGTCGCCGGAGCGGAAAACGGCACTGTCGTTTTGCTTTGGCAGGTTATGAAACATGAGCAGACTATGTTGTAAATAGATGTCGGCTAACTTAACAGCAATTTCAAAATCAGCAACCGTGCAAATTACAGTTGTTGAGGCATCGCCATTTTCAAACTTCCGAATGGCAGTAAAAATCATAGTCATGCGAAACAAAATAAGTCCAAGTCTTTTTACAATGCTTCCAGCGTCATCGCCCGTGAATGTAGTTACTTCAATTAGCCAACGGCTGCAAATAGAATTGAGGTTTTGCCATTGTTGTTGGGATAATTCTACAGTTGCAGGGAATTGTTGAAGAAACTGAATTAACTGAAACACCTGATCAGATAAGCTGCTGAAATGCTCAGTAAGGTTAAAACTGCTGGCATAGGGTGAAACATCACGCCATTGCTGCTCTGCCTTGTAGGCATAGAATATAAAACGGCTGAAAAGACCATCTTCTGAGGAAGCAATCAAACCTGTTACCTGATTGGGAGTGCCTGACAGTGCAACTGACAGGCGTGGTTCGTTGACCTCGATGTACTCGTTGTTGGTTTTCTTTGAACTGGAAATACGTTCGTGGTGAAATGACTTACGGAGCATATCGGAATAACCGCCCCATTCCTGTTTCAGCACATTGCC
>DAOSIN010000393.1:0-2398 GCA_035366675.1 Salinivirgaceae bacterium
GTTGCCAAATAGCTTTCCTCCCGATACTCCGAAGCCGTGGTTGAGTGGAAACGACACCTTTTTGGGAACCAAGCTGTTGGGAAAATTGTGCTGACCTTGAGATGGTTGGTCTGTGTTGGCAAATCCAAAATAGTTGGAACCATCTTGGCGGATAAAATCAGCACTTATTGCTGTAGCATTGACACCTGCTGACAAATCAACGGATAGTGCACTTTCTTCAGCCAACTCTTTTGAGGAGATGTCGATAACAGCACCGCCCACATCGCCTACGTTAGATGCATTAAAGACTTTATTTACTCCGATGTTTTGAATTATATCTGTTCCGAAAAACTCTAATGCAATGTTTTTATATTCAGGGTCTTCTGAAGGAATAGGGAAACCATTAAGTAGTGTGGCATTATATCTGTCGCCCAATCCGCGTACAAAAACGTTTTTTACCCCCTCTTGTTTTGATATTCCAGATACCTGAGCTACAGCGGCTTGTGCATCGGATATTCCCTTTCTTGAAAGTTCTCTTGCACCGACTGTTTGTGTGACTAATAACGCTTTCTTTTGTTCTAACAGCAAGATGTTTTCACTCTCTCGATTCGCTTTTGCTACAACTTGTACCTCTCCAAGACTAATATCATCAGGATCTAATAAAAACTCTACAACTGTCTCCTTGTTTTTTTCAACAACAATTCCTTTTTTGGTTATCGATTGATATGCTATACAAGAAGTTACAAGCGTATAAGTCCCTGGCGCAACATTTTGGATAGTATAGTCCCCGTTCAAATCGGCGGCAGCTCCGATTGTTGTACCTTGTATAAATACTGAAGCTCCTATAAGTGATTCCTTGGTTTTTGAATCTAAAACTCTCCCTTTTATATTTCCCGTTTGAGCTAAAACTCCTGTTGCATTGACAAGAAAAAACAAGGTAATAAGAAATAATTTTTTATGCGTCACAAAAACAATTTTTAGTTTTTTTTAACGCTACAAAGTTGAGGTTTGATTGTTACAAAACTGTTACATGTAAGTTACGTTTTTGTTAGGTGGTTTTCCTATTTCTCAGGATGTGCCAGCACTCTTTGGTAACGATTATTGTTGCAGTGTTTTCTTTGTGTACTTGAGTGAGGCGTGTGGTTTTTTTTTGTTAAAAATGTGCAATAAATATGGTAAGAATTTTACGCTTATTTAGAACTGTATCTAAAGGTATTTGAATCAACCGAATTGAAGTAAGACTTAAATAAATTTTATAATTATGTCAGAGATATCTTAAATTGTTTTTATTTCTAAATTAAAAGTACTGTTCTAAATTCAGTTTCTTATATGTTTCTTCTAAGGAATCTTGATTATCAGTAATAACAAGCATTGTGTCATTCACAGCTAATGCAGTTTTTCCAGTTGGTACAATATATCTTTTCCCCCGCTTAATCAAAACCACTAGAGTGTTATCAGGCAAGGATATATTCATTATCTGATTGCCGTTTTCTAACATGCTCTCTGTAATATCAATTTCTGCCATAATTGTTTTTATATCTTCAGAAAGTTCAATATCAAACTCTTTCAGTTTGATCTCCTCCTTTGGATCGTCGGCTAAGCCCAACCATTTTGCTACCATAGGTAGAGCGGTTCCTTGTACCAACAACGATACTAATGTGCACAAAAACACAATATTAAAAATTAGTCTTGCGTGAGGAACACCTTCTGCAAGTGGTAAAATTGCAAAAATTATGGGAACGGCACCACGCAATCCAACCCAAGAAATATATGCTTTGTCTCTTACTGGTATTTTCCTAAAAGGTAATAATGTTAGGAAAACTGTCAACGGACGAGTTATAAAAATCATTGCAAAACTTATAATCAAGCCTGGTACAAGTACGGGAATAAGCTCGCTGGGATTAACTAATAGTCCGAGTGTTAAGAACATAAACAACTGGCTCATCCATGCAAGACCATCGAAAAAATTCATCGACGAGCGTTTGTGAATAAATCTTGAATTACCAATTACCAAACCACTTATATAAACAGCAAGATAGCCGTTTCCTTTAATAAAGTAGGTAACCGAGTAAATAAAAAGGCAAAAAGTGAAAAGCAGAATAGGATATAAAGACTCGTTATGGATTTTTACTCTGTTTATAGCAAATACAGCTAATCTTCCTAATGCATATCCTGCAATAGCTCCAATAACTAATTGTAAAACAAGTTGCGTAGCGACTAATAAGTAATTAGGAGTGGAACCCATTTTGATAAGATCAATAAGTGTAACAACTAAAACATAAGCCATAGGGTCGTTACTTCCACTCTCAAGCTCTAATGTTGGACGTAAATTGTTTTTTAAATTTATTCCTTTAGACCGCAAGATTGAAAAAACTGAAGCAGAGTCAGTCGAAGACATTGTTGATGCAAGTAAAAGTGC
>DAOSIN010000394.1:0-2374 GCA_035366675.1 Salinivirgaceae bacterium
TAGCATAATTAAAACTGTAGAGAGTGTTATTCACAAAAACAGAATCTGCACTAACGGTCGCGTGTATAAGTAGTGGCGGACTTCGGAGTATTGACCTATCAAATTACTACTACACAAAATGCGGGGTAGAACGCTCAAATACGCTACAAACCCCGCCATTACTTATACACGTTGTTATGCCCCCGTAATTTATTGTTTTATCACTTTTCCAAGATAATAGTTTTTTTCTGTGTCTATGCGAATGAAATAAAGCCCGGATGTTTTATGTGTAAAATTAATTTGTGTTTCAGTCGGATTACTGATTTGCTGTATTAACTGTCCGTTTTGATTGAATATTTTTATGTTTTTTATCGTTTCTTTGGTTTGTAAGGCAAAACTCACTTTGTCGGTAGTTGGATTTGGAAAAACAGTTAATTCAACAGACGTTTTAAATTCTGCGTCATTAATTGAGGATACGATACCACCCCAAGTTTGCTGTGTTGTATCATACTGTTGAATTTGAGAAGTCGTTTGGTTAAAACGATAAAAATTGTTGGTTATGGTTGTATCTCCTGTGGTTGTGATTGAATTAATTCCTCCGAAAAAATAAAAAACTGTGTCATCATTGCTGCCTAACGAACACCAAGCCGAACCGCCAATCATTGGGGGTAAGTTGTTTGTAATTAATTGGGCTGTAAGATTTCCGTTGTTCACCGTGATTGTGTATAAATTAGTTGAAAACGCTATTGAGTTGGTTGATTTAGCTGTTGAATATTTTTGACCGCCAGCAATAAATATTTCATTGGGTGTAAGTGTAGAGCCGTATCCAGCATATGCTGTCCATTCGTTTTGAGGGTAGTTTTGAATTGAAGGTCCAAATCCCCAAGAGTTTGTTTGTGTATTATATTCATAACATGAAAAGTTATTGTTTCCACTCCCGTTTAATCCACCAAAAATATATGCCTTATTATTTACAGTATCACTAATTGTATTATGACCGTAAAGAGCGGTGCCTTGTGGTATGTCAGCAATTTGAGTAATTGTTAATTGTGCAGCATTAAACACATAGGCAGCACTGCTTGCTGTACCATTAGCAAGTCGTCCTCCAGAAAACAAAAACTTTCCACTGCCAATATACTCTCCTGACATGCCACTTCGTTGTGAGTAAGGTTGTTGCGTTTTTTTTGAAACTTGAAATGCTTGTGGATCAAATGAGTAAAACGCATTATCTGCCGCTGTCCTTAAACCTCCAAGAAAATATATTTTCCCAGTTTGGGGATCACAAACAGGGCTACATGCGTACATACCTGGTAATTCATCTCCTAAGGGATTAACCTTTGTGAAAGTACAATTAGAAGCGTTGTAATACCACACTTCATTTGTTAATTGCTGGCTGATTGACTTACTTGCTTCTTGAATAACGCCACCATAGATATAAATAGAAGTATCATTGTATTTAACGGTAGTTGTGCCATATCTTGGACTTGGAAATTGGTTCTGTGCCAAAGCGGTTAATGTCATAACTGACAGTATACAAATTGTAAGAATAGTATTTTTCATATTGCTCTTGTTTTAAAATTTAATTGCAAAATTAAAGGTATTCGAAATGAAAATCACTTGTCATTTGGCAAGAAATTCAATCACGGCTATTTTTTAATGGTTAATTTTCGTATTCTACTTAAAGACGTATCTGTAATTCCAAGATAGGACGCAATGTATTTAAGCGGAACATTTTGTATTAAATCAGGGTGTTGTTTCAATAGCAATAAATATCTGTTTTCTGCTGTTTCTGTTTGTAATAAAAGCATTCGTTCTTTGAGTTCTGTCATACTTTTAACCAACAATCGCCGTCCAAATTCTCTATATCCTTGATTTGTTTGGAAATATATTTCCATTTTTTGATTGTCCACTATCCAGCCGCCACATTCTGTTATAGCTTGAATATTCTCTTTCGATATTGTTTGGTTAAAGAATGAAGAGGGTTCAAATGCCTGTTGAAATTTCGAGAAAAAATTTGTTGTAATTTCATTACTCTCATTATCAATTACAAGTGAACGCATAAATCCATAGTGGATAAACATATATTTCTGACAAACTTCTTCCGATTTAAGCAAAAATGTGTTGGGTGGTAATATTTCGTAATCGAAATTCGACACAATATCTTCTGCCAAGGGCACTGGAAGTTGAAGTTGCTCATTTATAAATTTTACAAATACATTATTGTTTGTCATGAATGTCTGTTTTTATTATGGGGCATAACGGACAGCGGTATGTTTTTGTTGCCGATTTCGGAGCACGTCATTGTCAAGCCACGATTAAGTTTGAAGCGAGCCACAACCTTTGATTTCAGCACTATCTCGGCAATAAAATATACCGCATGTTACAAGCTGGCCTT
>DAOSIN010000395.1:0-2374 GCA_035366675.1 Salinivirgaceae bacterium
CAGTTATTACTAACTAAAATAATAAGTAAAATTCACTTTGCAAAACTAATGGCTTGTCGAAGCCACCTCATATCTCCTATGACGCTCACACTTCGGCAAGCTCAGTGCATCGCTTCGATAAACTCAGTGACCGCACCCCAGTGCACAGCCCCGTTCCCCACTTGTGCCTTGTACCTTGCACCTTGTACCTTGCTCACTTCGATGGTTATTGAGCTTGTCGAAATGCATACTCAACGCACCACCTTCTAATTTCTAATTTCTAATTTCTAAAAAAGTCAAGATTTGGGGTCAAACGTTTTGCTCCCGTATAACCCCCTCACGATAAGCCTTTAACAAGAACTCCAAATCTTCAATCTGCTTTTGAAGTTCAATACCTATATCCGTATCGCCAACACGTTTACGGCTTGCAACACGCTTTAATATAGTCTGCATGGTGCTAATATCAACCTCTTCCTCAATAGCTTGCTTTTTCGACTCGAAAGATTTATGAGCTACCAATATTAAACCATAAGAGTTGTATATCAACGTGTAACCTGCTATTCCTGTGACGGGTTGATATGCTTTTGCCATTCCGCCATCAATTACAATTAATTTTCCGTTGGCTTTAACCGGGTTTTCTCCTCTTGAAAACTTAACAGGCGTGTGTCCGTTAATAATATGGCTATCTTCGGGATTAAGACCAAACTCCTTTAATATATTGTTGCAAACCGTTTCGTCGTCTCGTAGTTTGAAATATGAATTTTTTTCCTCCTCGTGAGTACTCTTATCTTCAACAAGATACATCTCAAAAGTCGCCATTTTTCTTTTTCCGAAAAGAGGCGAGTCGGGTCCTTGCCACAGATACCAAAAATAGTCAAGCTCGTAAGAGTTTGGTAAACCTTGATTTGCATTAGCCATCGCTCTACGCATGATTTTTTCAAGCTCATCGAATAGTGCCTTTCCTTTTAATTTTTTATCCAAAACTTTTACCTCTTTCAGTGAGCCATCTTCATTTAAGGGAATACATCCGTGCACAAGCAAGTTGGAGTTGTATGTCAAATACATACTTCCCTTATCGAAAAGATACTGTATGTGCTTTCTTAACTTCTCTGATGTCAAAAAAGCACTTTGCAATCTATCTATCACAGTTGTCTCTTCTTCAGTCAGCTTATATGGATTTTTAGGGTCTAAGGTTGGGAAACTTGTATCTTTTAGTGGATAAATTTCCCCGTCAATTTCAACCGTACCTTTCTCTATATCAATGCGATGCATGCGTTTGACATGCTCCATATCAAACATTGGATTATTATCAATTATTTGCCCGTCGAGTTTAAATTGAATAATGCTTATAGCTTTGTGCATCCGCCTTACGAGCAGCTCTTGCGATCCGGAGTAGTTGGTTTGAACCTTTGGTTTATACGGAAGACACTCCTCGTCGCCATAAGTGTCTATAGCAAATGTTGCTAAAGGCAGCAGATTTATTCCGTAATTATCTTCAATTATTGCCAAGTTATCATATCTGGCAGCCATTCTAATAACAGAGGCTATACAAGCCTTGCTACCAAGTGCAGCACCCATCCAAACAACGTCGTGGTTGCCCCATTGTATATCAACATCTCGATATTGCATAAGCGTATCTATTACAACGTCAGGGCTTGGACCTCTATCATAAATATCGCCAACAATGTGCAAACGGTCTATTGTCAGTCTCCTTATAAGGACACAGATTTCGTATATAAACGCATCCGCTCTGCCTGTTTCGATTATTGCACTTAAAATCGAGTTGTAATACTCTGATTTGTTGACATCTGAGTCGTACTCGTGCAGAAGCTCTTCGATAACATAAGCGAAATCGGCGGGCAACATTTTTCT
This sequence comes from Salinivirgaceae bacterium, assembly GCA_035366675.1. Lineage (GTDB taxonomy): Bacteria > Bacteroidota > Bacteroidia > Bacteroidales > Salinivirgaceae > JAAYQU01. The sequence goes on from DAOSIN010000395.1 coordinate 1,852, forward strand.
AACTTTCGAGCGAGTGTATTTCCCACTGGCGTTGCGACAAACCTCAACAAGTCTGTGCAACGTGATTTTATACCACTCTTTAGGATTCTCTTCGGTTCGAAGGATATGTCGAAGTTTCTCTTTTGGGTAATATATTAGTGTTGCCAACTGCGATTTTTCCGACTGTCGCAAACTATCTTTGAACACGTCGTTAATTTTCCTTTTTATAACCCCCGATGCATTATTCACTATATGTGTGAACGCCTCGTATTCTCCATGAATATCGGATATAAAGTGTTCGGTGCCTTTTGGGAGGTTTAATATCGCACTTAAATTAATAATTTCAGTACTCGCTTTTTGAATTGTCGGGTACCTTTGCGACAATGATTTTAGAAGTCTCAGTTCAGTATCAGTCATAGCTTTTATTTATTTTCACAAAGATAGGATTTAAGAACAATCTGACAAACAATTAAGTTGATTGTCAAAACACAAATAATACCAATTGTAATTTTAAAATAGTCCAATCTTTTTAAAATTTTACAAT
>DAOSIN010000396.1:0-2358 GCA_035366675.1 Salinivirgaceae bacterium
AGTTACAGCCAGACTATAATTTATCGTCTAATTTAGGTAATAAAGAGGTACACCGGAAAGAAAAAGATTTAAAAAATACGAAAAGTGAAAATATTACAGAAAAAGAACACATTAGACGTAATATGTTTAGGAAAGCTATACTCTATTCTGCGATAATTAAGAGACCGTATAATTAAAAATATTAACAAAATATTAACTTTTTATGCGATTTTGTTGCGAAAGTTAAAAGAGAATATCTATATTTACCGACTCAAAAAAGGAATATTTATTCAAAAATAGGCGATTATGTTTAGAAAATTACTCTATGTTGTGAGTTCTGTTCTACTCGTTGGAACAGTTTGCGCACAATCGTCTGGGACGATTAGAGCGCGTGTTTTCGATGCAGATACCAAGGAGGCTGTCCCATTTGCCAACGTTGTTGTTGAGCAAGATGGGAGCCAGATCACTGGAGGAACATCGGATTTTGACGGAATTTGTCTGATAAAGCCTGTGCCAGCCGGACGTTTTACGTTAAGGGCATCGTCTGTGGGCTATTCAACAGCACAGATTAATGCTGTGTTAGTTGTTGCAGACCAAATTCGGTTCATTGATATTGAGTTAGTACCATCATCACACAGACTTGATGAGGTTATTGTTGTCGATTACAAAGTTCCTTTGATATCGAAAGACAATACTCAATCGGGTGGTACTGTAACATCTGAAGACATTGGTAAAATGCAAGGTCGTTCGGCAGATGCAGTAGCAGCAACCGTTGGTGGCGTTTATGCTGAAGACGGTCAGGTAGTATCTGTACGTGGTGCTCGTTCAGAAGCAACAGTTTACTATGTTGATGGCGTTAAAGTTAGAGGATCCAGCAGTTTGCCCAAAAGTGCAATTGAGCAAGTTTCAGTTGTTACTGGAGGATTATCTGCAAAATATGGAGATGCAACTGGTGGTATAATTTCCATTGTTACAAGGGGTCCAAGTAGATTCTTTTATGGAAGTATTGAAGGACACACTTCAACTCTTTTAACAAAGTACGGGGATCACATGGTGGCACTTAATCTTAGTGGTCCACTTGTTAACAAAAAAAGTGTAGATCCAAACAATCCAGAACGAATAATTAAAGAGCCTATTGTTGGTTTTCTTTTAGCAGGAGAGGTTGGAGCAATCGCAGATCCAAGCCCTTTCGCAATTCCTCAACAAGTAATGAAAGATGAATTTCTCGATTCAATAAAACGATATCCGTTTGTTGGAGTGGGAGGCTCAACGCAACTAAGGGCTAGTTATTTTGGAGCCGAAGCCTACGAAAAAGTTAAGAGGCGCCGTAATGCAGATCGGTTTAAAGCAATGGCGACAGCTAAGTTAGACTATAAACCTTTCGAAAGCGGTCAGTTTACTGTTGGAGGAACATTCGACTACAATAGATCTAATGCATACTATCGTCCGTTCTCGTATGCAAACTATGACAATAACCCATTAGCGAAATCGATGACCCTCAGGGGTTATGTAAGATTTAATCAACGTTTCCGTACCCAACAGGCTGAAGGAGAAGAGAGTTTAATCAGTAATATCAACTATTCGTTACAGCTTGACGTAACACAATATAAATACGAGCTTGGACATGCCGAGTATATGGACGACCTCTTTAAATATGGCTATTACGGACGTATGATGTTCCGTGATATACCAACATTTGAATATGGTTACGACTCAATAGCAAACAGAATAGGATATCTTCAAGATGCTTTTCTTTATACTCTCGACACAATTTATTCAACTGATATAAATCCTTTATTGGCAGTTTATAACCAAAGATACTATGAAAACTATAACCCCGCGCATAACATAACTTTTATGCCTACCGAGGTTGACCTGTTAGTGGGAGGAGGTTATCTTAATGGTTCCGTACCAAGTTCGTTAATCTTTGCTACATTTGGAGGATCAATGGGTATTTCAATGCCGGGAGCAGTTTATAATGAATACTCAAAAACTGATAATTTTCAAATTCGTGCAGTTGGATCGCTATCGTTGGATATCAAAGGTCACGAGGTTTCTGCCGGTTTCGAATATGAAAAAAGGACAGACAGGGGTTATGGTGTAGCTCCAATTAGATTGTGGTTCTTAGCACGTTCGTTAACCAATAAGCATATTTCGCAATTGGATTTTGATAATCCACTGCCACAATTTTTAACAGTTAATGGAGTACAGATAACTGACCCATATGGAAACCCAATTTTTACCGATACCATATTATACCCTCGGTTAAGATCCGGAGAGACACAATCTTTGTTTGACCTTAGATTTAGGTTATCGCAAGGCTTAGATCCTACAGGAATTACTTGGTTAAATATTGATGGATACGATCCTTCGGATTTA
>DAOSIN010000397.1:0-2345 GCA_035366675.1 Salinivirgaceae bacterium
AGGTATTCGAAGCTGCGCTGCAATTCACCCGCACGGAAGGCATCCTGCCAGCCCCCGAGTCCGCCCATGCTATCCGCGCGGCGATTGACCAGGCTATCGAGGCGCGGGAGAAGGGCGAAAAGCGCGTGATCCTCTTCAACCTCTCCGGGCACGGCTTTTTGGACTTAGCTGCTTATGACCAGTACCTGCACAATGGTATGCAAAATGGCAGCGTCTCCGAGAGCCAACTGGCTAATCTGGCGCAGCGACTGCCGAAGGTGAAGTTGGAGTGACATGACGGCTCTATAAACAGATTATACTGTCAAAAAATCAACTGAAAAAATTAAGAAAGTCCAGGCAATCTCTGAATTAACTTCTTTAATTTAGCACTATCGTAAATTTCCATGCGTAGATAAAGGTGAAGGGATAACTAATGGTTAATCCCTTCACCGAACCCCTAGTCATATTTGCTCTTTTGGTACCAGCTCAATGCTTTTTAATAGGCTGGAAGTAAGGCGTTTACACTCAAAAGTCGGTGAAAAGTTTCCCCTCAACTTAAACAGGTCAAAAATTAGAATATTGTGTTTATAATTGTGTTTGAGTTGGCATATAATCTCATTTGTTTAATCGAATTAACAATAAAACTCAGTGATGAGGAAATAACCGATGTATCCTATACAATCACCAAGGTCTGGAGAAAATGATGTAAATCGTGAAGAGAAAAATAGGAAGCTCTTTTCAGGGTTATGCTTATTTCTAGCTATTGTCTCATTTTTCTTATTTGCTATTCCAAATGCAAAAGCCTCTGAAAACTTAGCCATGATTCAAATTTTCGAACCTGATGAAGCTGCATTATATCCTGTAATCTCAGAAATGGCTCGCCCGAAAGGCGACCTCATCACATTTTTAAAGCAATTCATAGTTTATGGACGTTACAACAAAGGCCTTCCGTTTTATGGCCCATCTGCTTTACTTTTACTAATATTGCGGATGATGGGTTTTGGTGAGGATTTTCCAATTATTTTTTTGACTTTGCGCCAATTTATCAGTGTCCTACCAATGCTCTGTGGTTTATACCTGCTTGTCAAGATGCAAGATGGTTTTCGTACCTATCGAAGCGTTCTAGTATTCCTATTTTTGTTAATTGTTCCGGCCACTATGTATAACGGATTTTGGTGGCATACGGATGGATTAACCTTGTTACTTTCAGTCCTCGTTCTATACTTCCTATTTAAAGACAATCTGCAGTTTGGAAAATATTTCTATTTATCTGCAATAGCATGCGGGGTTTTGACTGCAACCAAAGTCATGGGTCCTTTCTTCTTTTTAACCGTTGCTATAGTGCTTATTTTGGGGTTGGTAAATAAACAGATTACTTTTCGTAGGGCTCTTGGCCTGGGTTTAAGTTATTTTGTAATCATGGCTGCCTCTTTTGTCATTAGTAATCCATTTCTTTTTTCTAAATGGGGACGAGCGGGTTACTTTAATATGATTCGATCCCAAATGTCATCATTGTCTTCTGGATACGGAGTTGTTTATGAAAAAGGGGTGGTTGCAGCCTGGCCATCCATTCGCAAGTATTTTGGCGAAGCTGCTTTTTTGATTGCGAGCTTAGTCATTTGTATTTACGGAATTATATTGAATAAAAACCGCTTTTTAAATTTGTTAATCTTAAGTTGGTTTATCCCTTTGACGATATATGTTCTCTTTTTTAGTCATTTTAAATATCAATACTGGCTCCCTGTGGCGCTCCCAATTTTAAGTTCTTGGATTCAGGTATTTCCAGATAAATTTAGCGGTTGGACTAAAAATCATAGAGAGTTTGTTCGAATTGGTTTTATATTAATTTTTCTGTTTCAATATATTTTGTTCATAAAGCAATCAACACGGACGTACATTGCACGGATATACAGAGCTGAGAACAATCCTTCAATTCAATTTTATGACATTGTTGTTGAGGAACTCTCACCATTAATAGAGAAACCCTTGCGTGTCTATTATGACTATCGGCTCTATGTTCCCAATGGAGCCAACTGGAGTTTGCATACTGCCTATGACCCCCTTTCTTATCGTGATATAGAAGAGGGAAACTTTGATGTTCTTTTATTAATTGAGCAACGTGTTCGTGATTACCTCAATCCAGACATAAAAGGTATAGATCCAGAGCAATTTTCGCAAGTTCAACGGTTCTATTACGACGTAGATAGGGAAAATGTAAATGGATATAAACTTATAGCCAGAAACGATATCGGTCTTATCTTTGTTAATCAAGAATTTTGTGGGGTGTATTTCTCTGAAGAACAATGTAGATAATAAACTTGACCAGAGGAAAATAAATGCAAATCAACACTATAAAATTCGACCAG
>DAOSIN010000398.1:0-2344 GCA_035366675.1 Salinivirgaceae bacterium
GACTGAGCCCGAATATCGAAGTAACGCAGCAGTTGGGCACTTATGAGACACCGCCGTTGCTTGTTTTGAACTCCAACAACCAACAAGCTGAATATAAATCTTAAATAACTTTGTACTTCAATTGTTCATTGCACATTGCTAATTGCTTTATTTTTAGAGTTTTATGATTAATAGACACAACTCTTAAAAAATAACTGTTATTTTTGTTGCATTTCGGTTACGTTTTCGTTTCTTTTGTGTTAAATTTTATTGACATGGATCCGTACTATGTAACCATTCTCACAGTACTTTTTATTTTAGCCATTGTTGACATCTTTGTTGGCGTGGCAAATGATGCAACCAACTTTCTTAATTCGGCTATCGGTGCCAGAGTTACCAAAGGTTGGATAATAATGTTAATAGCCAGCTTAGGTGTCTTTTTTGGTGCAACATTCAGTAGCGGCATGATGGAGATCGCGAGGAGCGGTATCTTTAATCCGGAAAAATTCATGTTTGCTGATATAATGGTAATATTTGTGGCTGTTATAATTGCCGATGTTTTACTATTAGATGTATTCAATTCTTTAGGATTACCGATATCAACCACTGTTTCTATTATATTCGAGTTGTTGGGCGGCGCCGTTGTAGTGGGATTGTTGGTAATGAGACAAAATCCCGAAATTGCCGACACTGTTGGTCAGTTTATTAATACAAACAAAGCATTAGCAATAATTACAGCTATTCCGCTTTCTGTTGTGATAGCATTTGTTTTTGGATCAATAATAATGTTTTTGTCCAGAGTTTTATTCTCGTTCCGTTATAAAAAATATTTGAAATATTTTGGTGGGATTTTCGGAGGATTGGCAATATCAGCCATTACCTATTTCATTATTCTAAAGGGACTTAAAGGAGCCTCGTTTGTTACTCCCGAAACTTTTGAGCTTGCAATGAAAAATACTGACAAAATCATGTTATTCTCTTTTGTTGGTTGGTCGATAATTTTGCAATTATTATATGCTTTTTTCAAAATAGACCCCACAAAAATAGTGGTATTAATAGGAACATTTTCTTTAGCAATGGCGTTTGCGGGCAACGACCTGGTTAACTTTATAGGCGTCCCTATTGCAGGTTATGACTCTTTTTTACATTTCACGGCTTCGGGAGTTCCTGATACGGAATTTTCAATGGAGATCCTTAAACAACCAGCACAAACGCCAACCTGGATACTCTTAATTGCCGGAGCAATAATGGTCATTACCCTGTGGACATCGAAAAAAGCTAAAGCCGTTATAGCAACCTCTTTAAACCTTAGTCGACAAGATGAAGGTGCTGAGAGATTTTCATCGCTTGGATTTAGTCGCTTATTGGTAAGAGGTTCAATGAATATTTCAAACTTCTACTCAAGATTAATCCCCAGACGTGTTAACAATTGGATTGAAAGCAGGTTTGTACCTTATGTTGAAGAGTTAGATGTCCCGGAACACGAAAAGCCAGCATTTGATTCCGTACGCGCCGCAGTGAACCTAACCGTGGCAAGCGCCTTAATTGCTCTTGGAACATCAATGCAACTGCCTCTATCAACAACATACGTTACTTTTATGGTTGCAATGGGAGCATCATTGGCTGACCGTGCGTGGGGGCGCGATAGCGCAGTTTATAGAATCACAGGTGTGTTTGTAGTTATAAGTGGTTGGTTTTTGACAGCACTTTTCGCATTTATAATGGCATTCTTAATTGCAGGTTTTATATACTTAACACGTCCATACGGATTGTTTGTAATGCTTTTTATTACAGCTGTAGCTTTATATAAATCAGCAGCACGTACAAGAAGAAAACACAGAGAGGAACAACACAAGATAGAACAAGAAAAAGAGGAGCAAGCCCACTCGTTACATCAATGGGTTGAAAAAAGTAACGATTCTGTAAAAAACGCTATTATTAAAATATCGAAAATATATTTTGTTACCATAAATGGTTTGATAGAGGAGGACAGAAGAACACTAAGAAGCATAAATCAAGACTCTTTTGATTTCAACTATCAAACAAAAGAGATGAAGAATGGTATATATAAAGTTATTCGAAGTTTAAACAAACTGTCAGATGAATCAGGACAATATTATGTTCAAACCATAGACTATATGCGAGAAGCTGCCCATTGTTTGAACTTCATAACAACTCCTGTTTTTGAACATGTGAATAACAATCACAAACCTATTGCCGCCCAACAACAGCACGAATTGGGGGAGATATCGGAAAAAATGTCAGATTTTTTCAATCTTGCCCTACATTTAATAATGGAAAACGAACATTACAAAACAAAAGAGGTAGTTAAAAAAATTAGCGATATACAAAAAATGATTGAAAA
>DAOSIN010000399.1:0-2343 GCA_035366675.1 Salinivirgaceae bacterium
AACTTTTCCACCCTCTTCAACAGAACGCACAACAAGAGTTGGCGGCAAATCTACCCGAGAATAGGAATCAAACATATAGGCGTAATCGTGTGAGAAAGTTACGCTATGATGTGCGTTTTCGGGTGTAAGAGCCACTATTTTGCCGTTATCTATATTAAGCGAATAATATTTTTCGAGATAGGGGTCTTCATCTTTATCCATTCCGCACCCTATAAACAAGATTTGTCTATTTTTTTCATCCACCTTTACCACCTCTTTAACAACCCATTCGCCTTTAGTCAACTGCTTTTTAACTTTTCCTGAAAGGACATTGTACAGATAAATATGTCGCCAACCGTCACGTTCTGAGATCCAAAGCATCTCGTTGGAATCTTCTAACCAATGTTGATAAAGTGAATAGTAATAGATGAAGGTATTACACTCCTCATTAACAACGGTACGCAGCTCTCCCGACAGATTTCCGGCATAAATTATATATTGTTGATGCCCTCGTTTGTTAAAATCGAAAGTGAAGAAATCGCTCTCTTTGTTCCACCTGATATTGCCTATATAGTATTGCTGTTCAATGTTGGGAATATTGAAAAGAACAATTTCGCCTGTTTCCACCATAAAAAGTGTAGGACGTCTTACTGGCAAAGCATCACCGGGTTTCGGGTATTCATACTCTTCAGTTACAGGTTGTAATTGAGTAGTGGGAGATGATGAGATTAACAGCAACTTCCTGAATTCTACGGGACTGTATTTGCTGCATACAATTTTACGCGAATCGGGTGACCAATAGATGTTTGAGGAATAATATTCGTAAGGAGAGCCATCGTTGCTAAGCTTTTTTCTCTCACCTGTTTCAATATTTCTCACCCATAGGTTTCCCTCGGAAATATAGGCTTCTTTTTTACCATCTGGAGAGGGTACATTTACTTTTTCGTTTTCTTTGTTTATAAGTCCCCAATAAGGTCTGGAATAATCGTTTTGCTCCTGACATTTAGTTATTTTGTAATCGGGCAGAGTTATAAAGTGGTCTACATTGTCAATGGTAAAAAAGAGCGAATCTTTTTCCGGACGTATTCGGCGTATAGGAAGATTGTTGGGGTCAACTTCTCGATTAAGAAACTCCGAAAGTGAAACGGACATGCGTTCCCGGTCGAATGCCTTTTTCTGAGTTGCTGTTACGGGGTCTATGATATAACACTCACGTCCATCGGGTGTTTGTGTCTCATAGGCAAACAGATATGCTCTTTTGCCTGCCCGTACATTCTCGGCACCATAATAATATTTTGAAGTAAACACTTCGGCATAGTTGTCAGCCAAACGGTACAGACTGTCAATCCCTTGCGCCGATAAAATAAATGGAGAAAGCAAGAATGCTATTACAAAATAGTGTCTATGTTTCATAATTGATAAGATTATTTTGGTTAAAAACACCTAATATAAGTGATTTTCTCGGAATAACTCCCTATTACGAACAAGTTTTAACCGCCGATTACTGCATTAAATCCGTTATCGATAAACGTATTTAGAATTTCTAATACTATCTCTTTACTGGGTTCGGATAAGCCTTTATCATCGTAAACTCTTCTAAGTTTTTCATATTTATTCGTTGCTATGTTATGATAGGGTAGAAGTCCCACCATATCAGGCTTTCGTTTTAGCGATTTCAGAAAATCTATTGTTGCACCGATGTTGTCATCCGTAGTGTTTACACCCTCTATCAATGGAATTCGAATATGATAATCTTTGTTGCTTTCGGCAATAAATTGAAGATTTTTGAGAATTGTCACGTTGTCCACTCCAACCCATTTTCGATGTTCCTCTGCATCCATAAGTTTTAAATCGTATAAAAACAGATCGGTGTGCGGTAAAATATCTTCAATTACCGATTTTTTGGCATGTCCCGATGTATCCACAGCCCTGTGAATGCCTTCTGCTCCGCATCTTAGCAACAGTCTTTTTAGTGCTTGGGGATAAGCCAACGGTTCGCCACCAGAAAAGGTGACTCCGCCATCCGAAGAGTCTATAATGGAGCTCTCTTTCAGAATAATGGATATCACTTCATCTTCCGAATATTTTCGTCCGCTCATCTCCATTGCGTTAGTGGGGCATACTGCGGCGCATTTGCCACAAACAGTACACTTTGTAAAATCGGTTTGGATGCCGTCATCGGTCAATATAAGAGCTTTTTCAGGACAGATATCTATGCATGATGAGCAGCCGATACACTTTTTTTTGTTGTACAGCTTTTCAGTTTTAAATGATTGGCTTTCAGGATTGTGGCACCATAGGCACGACAGCGGACACCCTTTGAAAAAAACGGTCACACGTATGCCTGGTCCGTCGTTGATAGAG
>DAOSIN010000400.1:0-2339 GCA_035366675.1 Salinivirgaceae bacterium
TAGGGTTTCAATTAACTATATTTTCTATGTATCTATGTGGTTTTGAAAAAAAAATTCTGTTCTATAAATATTAGGTAAATATACGGTTATTCATATAACATTAATACCAATTGTAATTTTAAAATAGTCCATTATTTTTAAAATTTTAGAATGGTAAATACCGATGTAACAGATACATAGTTCAAACGAACGATAGTGAAGTTTAGACTATAGTGTATGTCCAATCGGTATTATAGTGGCTTCGATTGCTGCGCACTCAGCCACCGAGAACGTTCACTTAGCAAAGCCGAAGTGAAGTGAACATTTCAAAACATGCTTTATATACATTTACCGCCCCCTTACTTTTAACTTTATAAACTTTTAACTTTTAACTTAAAACACTACTTTTGCTACTCACAAATCTAAAACGCATGAAAATTTCAAGAAAGCCCGAATGGCTTAAAATACAGCTTCCCAAAACCAACGAATACAAAGCCTTAAACGATTTAATCGTAAAAAACAATCTTCACACTATATGCACAAGTGGCAAATGCCCTAATATGGGCGAGTGCTGGGCTGCAGGAACAGCTACTTTTATGATTCTCGGCGATATATGTACACGAGGCTGTAAGTTTTGCAACGTTACCACAGGCAAACCGTTAGCTCCCGATGCCGACGAACCCCAAAAATTAGCAGAAGCCATACGTTTTCTAAAGCTCAAGCATGCAGTTATCACGTCAGTCGATCGCGATGACTTGGGAGATGGCGGAGCCAACCATTGGGCAAAAACAATTACAAAAGTCAGAGAGGTAAACCCCAATATAACAATAGAAACCCTTATTCCCGATTTCGATGGCAAACACCATCTGCTTGATATTGTGGCTGAAAGCAAGCCCGATATCATATCACACAACTTAGAAACCGTTGAACGTCTGACCAATCAAGTACGCACAAAAGCACAATACAGAACATCGTTAGAAACTTTGCGTTACTTAAACTCTATTGGAGTTACCACCAAAAGCGGTATTATGCTCGGACTTGGCGAGACAAAAGAGGAGATTTTGCAAACAATGGACGACCTTTTAAATGTCAATTGTCATATTATGACTATTGGACAATATCTACAACCATCGCCCAAGAATTTACCCGTAGAACGTTACGTAACGCCCGAAGAGTTTGACGAACTAAAACAAATAGGCTTACAAAAGGGCTTCCGATTTGTTGAAAGCGGTCCCTTAGTACGTTCGTCATATCACGCCGAAAAACATTTATAGCATAAATAAGATTTAACAAAATCTCATAACATGTCTAAACCCACAATAATATATCTAGATTACGGACTAACTGATTACGGTAAAGCATGGGAAATGCAACAAGAAATCTTCAACCGTCAGGTAAAGCTAAAGACAGAGAAACAACCTACCGAAAACCATCTGATTTTTGTTGAGCATCCACATGTTTATACATTGGGCAAAAGTGGCAATAGCCAAAACATGCTTATCAGCGACGATATGCTAAAAGCCATTAACGCAACCTACTACAAAGTTGACCGTGGTGGCGATATTACCTATCACGGACAAGGACAAATTGTAGGATACCCTATTTTCGACTTAGAAGCCATGGGATTAACCTACAAAGGATATATCAACAAGTTAGAGGAATCAATTATCCGATACTTGAAAAAGGAGCACAATATTACTGCCAATCAATTGGATGATGCTACAGGAGTATGGGTTAGCACCGACAAAGGTCCTGAAAAAATATGTGCAATAGGCACAAAAGCAAGTCATTACATTACCATGCATGGATTTGCATTAAACATAAACACCGATTTAAAATACTTTGACTACATAAACCCATGTGGATTTACCAACAGAGGTGTAACAAGCTTAGAAAAAATCAAAGGCAAAAAATTCGATTACGAAAATGAGAAAATCCTGCTGCGAAAACACATCGCCGAAACCTTTAACGCCGAGTTAACCATGTAGAGACGTCATATCATGGCGTCTCCACATCATCAATTAAACCATAACATTAATTATTATACCTTAAACATAAGAAAGTTAGACTATTTGAACCATTAAGAAATTAAGAAACATTTAGAACAAACACCTAACCTTAAACTTTAATTATTCATTGTTAGTTGCTCATTGCTAATTGATTACACGACTTATCCGTAGGACAACATATGATTAACCATAGGCGCAAGCCTATGGGTGTGCAACAGCACACAATCCCACCCGTAGGGTGGCACATTGCTTTATCGCATAGTGTCGCCCTACGGGCGAAAGTCGGGGCGGGTGCCGTTTCCGTAAGATAAATCTTACGGTTAATCACATGTTGTCCTACGGACAATTCCG
>DAOSIN010000401.1:0-2335 GCA_035366675.1 Salinivirgaceae bacterium
AACAATTCTAAAAAAGAGGCAAGGGAAAAAGCGTTTTATATGTACCATAAGTAGCTCTTTTCCACCAATTAACACTTCGGCTCTCTTTTTCGTTATTGCTCTGATATATTTTTTTGCACATTTTTCGGAAGATATTCCTCCAGCCTGCCCCGGATCTAATACTCCGTGAGGAGTGCCATCGGCTTTTAGTGCGTTAAAAGAGATATTCGTTTTAATCCTACCGGGATAAGCAACTGTAACAGAGATATTATGCTCCGACATCTCTATACGCAATGTTTCAAAAAAACCTTGTATCGCGTGTTTTGCTGAAGCATACGCTGAACGCATAGGAAAACCAAACTTCCCTGATATACTGCTTGTTGCAGCTATGTATCCCTCTTTTGCTTCAATCATTTTGGGGAGTACGATTTTAGTTATCGCAACGTAAGAGAAAAAGTCTATCTCCATTATTTTTCGGTGCAACTCCATTGATGTCTCTGAAATCATCGAACGCTGACTAATCCCACCGTTATGTATCAAAAGAAACGGGGTTCCATATTGGTCTAAAAACTCTTTTGCCGATTTTTCAACTTCAGCAGGCTGTGACAAGTCGAAAGGAAGCATTTTGCAGTAATCGGTGTGATTTAAGCACTCTTTAACAACTCGCTCTAATTTTTCGGGTTTACTTGACGACAATACCAATTTGGCTCCTTGCTTTGCCAACTCAATAGCCAAAGCCTCTCCTATTCCGGACGAAGCTCCGGTTATCCAACACAGTTTATCTTTAAATATATTTTTTGCCATAATAAAAACTCTTTTCAGAAACACTAGACGTTGGTTAGTAAACTCTATAGTTTAAGACTAACTGATTATCAATTTCAATTTTCACAAAACAATTTGGTCGTAGGAAATGATTATTAAACTACTTAATAAATGACCTCAATAGCTCTATTTCGCTCGCCCAACGATCATCTTCGGGGGTTTCTAGTATCAAAGGTATATTTTTAAACCTGCTGTCCCTCATAATTCGTTTAAATGGTTCGAGACCGAGAAAGCCTTCGCCTAACGGGGCATGTCTGTCAACGCGACTTCCAAGCTCCTTTTTCGTGTCGTTAAGGTGCATTCCACATAGATTGTCAAACCCGATAATACGGTCAAAATCACTCCATGTTTTATCCCACCCTTCAGGGCTAAGCAGGTCATAACCAGCAGTAAATGCGTGACATGTATCAATACAAACCCCTACCCTATCTTTATCATCAACGTTTTTGATAATAAATGCAAGGTGTTCAAATATATAGCCTAAGTTTGTTCCTTGTCCCGCAGTATTTTCTATAACAGCCGTTACCACTTTCGTTTGCTTTAAAGCAATACTAATGCTGTCAGCCACAAGTTTTAACGACTCTTCCTCTGATATTTCGTTCAAATGACTGCCGGGGTGAAAATTTAATTTTTTCAGCCCAAGTTGTTCACACCTAACCATCTCATCAATAAATGCTTCGCGCGATTTATTGAGATTTTCTGCTTTAGGGTGCCCCAAATTTATTAAATAGCTGTCGTGGGGTAAAATCTGATTTTTGTCGAAGTTATATTGCTTGCAATACTCTTTAAAACGAGTAATACTACTCTGTTCTAAGGGTTTAGCAACCCACTGCCTTTGATTTTTTGTAAATAGAGCAAAAGCGTTAGCTCCTATACTGTGTGCATTAAGTGGTGCATTTTCAACGCCTCCCGATGCGCTAACATGAGCCCCAATATAATATTCAGACATACCGAAATGCTGATTAACTATTTGTCAAGATCTTCAAAATCGACGTTTAAAAAATTATCGTCGCTATTTTCTGCTGATGGTTTTTCAGAAATCTCGTCACTAAGGTTTTCTTGGATATAATTAAATACTTCATCTAATCCCTCTCTGAACTTTTCAAAATCTTCTTTGTAAAGAAAAAGCTTGTGTTTTTCGAAAGAGTGTCCGCCATCTGGATCAAATCGTTTCTTACTCTCTGTGATAGTTAAGTAATAATCGTTTTTGCGTGTCGATTTAACATCAAAAAAGTATGTTCTTTTCCCTGCTCTAACAGCTTTTGAGAAAATCTCGTCCCTTTCTCGCCCGTACTCCTTATTCTCTTCCATTTCCATTGTGTCTGTTATTAATGTTTTTTTACTTTATTATCATTGACAAAAATAAAAATTATTTTTCAATATTGGTGTTTTGGGGTAGTGAAAATGGGATTTGAATTTCGGATTTGGGATTTCGGAACACAGAGCACACGGAATAAACGGATTTTCACGGATTTTGGGATTTCTAATTTCTAATTTTATTTTAGTATGTACCACCCTACGGGTGGGTTGTGTG
>DAOSIN010000402.1:0-2331 GCA_035366675.1 Salinivirgaceae bacterium
GCGCAGTTTCGCGTAATTTTTGCTCTTTTACTATTGCTTTTATTTCTGCCTCTTTCTTTTCCGCCTCTAACTGACGTGCAAAGCTCAATTTTTCAGCTTCGTACTGGGTTTTTACCTCAGTAAGTTTAAGTACAAGGTCTTGATTTATAAGACTATCGTTATACGCCTCATATTCGTGACGATAAAATAGTGCGCTTTTAAAATTCGACCTTTTTTCGTATAACTCCGATAGCTTTAATGCAATATTGCGTCTCATTTCGTGACTCAAATCAACTCTTTTTTCGTTCCAAGCTGATTGTAAATATGTTATCGCTTGCGTTATGTTGTAATTTTCTGCTTCGGCTATCGACAAATCGTAATTGGTTTGGGCTACTCCTTTGTAGTCTTTTATCTCTATTCTTATCCGTAGTGACTGTAAAAAATATGATTTTGCCTCTTTATATAGTTTTTGCGTAAGATACAGATTGCCAATATTATTGATAATATCCGATGTTCTTTTATGGTCTGATATTTGGCGGTATAGTTCAAGCGATTTTTTGTAATATTCCAACGACATATTGTAGTTGCCGAGGTTTTTATACATCATTGCTATATTGTTTAAAATGCGTGCAGTTTCAATTTTATCGTCGATTATTTCACTGTATCCCAATGCACTAAGATAATAATCTAAAGCGTGATCGTACTGTCCTTTTTTGTAATAAACACCACCTATATAGTTGAGACTGAGAGCAATTAAAGCATCGTTCGATAAATTTTGATGTATTTTAAGTGCTTCCTCGTAATATTCAAGGGCTGTTTCGGTCATATTTATATCTTTATAAATAGTTCCGATATTATTTAAGGTTGCTGCAATTTGTTGAATATCAGCAATATTTCGCCTTATTTGCAACGCTTGTTGAAAATTTTCAAGCGCAAGGGTGTAGTTGTTTATATTTCTGTAAGTTGAGCCTAACTCGTTGTATATCACTGCTATATTTGCGTCATTGCCTAACAATTTCCAAATGTTTAAGGCTTGATTTAGGTTTGATATAGCTTTTTCGGTATTGCCACTTCTTGTTTGTGCTTTGGCTAAATTGCTTAAACTACGAGCAATACCAGCCGAGTCGCCAGCCTGAGTTGCATATTTATTTGACTCGTAGTAGTTGTTTATTGCCTCGTCGTATTTATTAAGTCGTAAACAGGCGTTTCCCATCAAATTGTATGTCGATGATATGTTTTGATATGACTTTAAGTCTAAATAAATCAAAAGTGATTGACGATGATAACATAACGCTGAATCCAAATTGCCCATTTCGCTGAATATCAAACCTATATTATTAATTGCAATGGCTTCGGTCTCTTTGTCTGACATCTTTTTGGCAAGATTTTTAAGCCTGTTGAATTCTAATTTGGCTTTTGTCCACTCCCTGTTTTTCCAATATAGTCGCCCTTTTGTCTTAGTAAATTCAATTATTGATGATCTTAACTTTGTTGTATTCAAATAGTTGTTAAGATTTTCAGCGCATTTTAAAGCGTCTGCATATCTGCCAAACTCCTCTAAATGTTTTATTTCAATTAAAGCGGTGTTTATAATGATGTTGGTGTCGGTTGAGGCTTTTGCCAGCTCGGTTGCTTTGTTAAGGTAGTATAGAGCCGAATCGTTTTTTTTATCAGCAAACGTTAAGCCCATTTTGATAAATATATTTATTGACTTGCTTTGGTCGGTTTCTGTGGGGTTATTTTGAAGTGTATCAATATCTTCAGCCCTGCATAAATTTGCAGTTATCAATAAAATATATAGCAGACATCGAGCCATTTGATTATGGTATTAATTCTTCAATTTCGGCACTTATTTCCGACCATTTTTTGCATAGGTTTTGATATTCAGCCAATACATTTTCCATATGGCTGTTTTCTAAATGCATTATGATTTTATCAATGTTTGATATTGTATCAGAGTTTGCAAAATATAGAAATGATGAGCGAATTGACATAAATTCTTGAATTAGCAATGCTGTTTTTCTTTTTTTTATGAGTGCACCAATTTTTTCTAATTGAGGGTTAATAGTTTCGGGAAATAGTTTCAAAATCTTTATAACTTTTTCTCTTTTGTTTGAGTAAGTTTCAAATATCACTTTTAAATCCATATGTTCAAAATCAGCCCATACGGGAGTTATAAACTTTTTGTTAGTAACTGCGTCTAAATATTTTGTGTCAACATATTTATCTATTATTAGAAATAGTGTTGCAGGTTTAAAAGGTTTGTCAATGGTATCGGTAATTGTCAGTGTGTGTGTGCTTTTGACCGATTTTTTTGTCGATAATAGTATAATAGGAACGTTGTTTTTGTTT
>DAOSIN010000403.1:0-2327 GCA_035366675.1 Salinivirgaceae bacterium
GCCAGAAGTTTGGGCAAGTCTGAAAAGTGGTATTTTAAATTTAAAATCAAATTTTAAAGGAGAGATTATGAATTTTTTAAGCAAGATTAAGTTAGTCATGTCGGCTATATTCAACGAATTACTGCCCTATATTAAAACATTCTTCACCAGATACGGTGCTGTTGTGTTGGCTCTGGCAACCGAGGTAGTGATGGAACTGGCAAAAAATAATGACATGACATGGTCGGAAAAGAGGGACACGGCATTTAATCAGGTCGGAGATAAACTTGTTCAGCAGGGTATCGCAATCGGAGTTGATGTAAGCAAAACCTTAATTCTCAATTCGATTCAGGCGGCGGTTTCAAAACTACAGGAAATGGATAAGTAATGTTTCCCCTTATCCTCATATTGGCAGTGGCGGTGGCGGCTCTGGTCGCTACCGTGAACTGCTTTCAATCTTAATATCCTAACATATTTTCTCCTTTACTTTTTGGTTAAAATAAATTATTAGGTCACAGCTATATAGTTTATGTTGGTTTTCCACTTGTCACTTTCCAGCCACTCGACGATTTGCCGCTCATCTTCTGCCCATGCGTCACGTTCGACCATGCCATCCAGGGCGGTGACTGCCGCCGTCACGAAATCGTCAAACGCATCAACGAGGTGTGACGGGATGCAAAACCCAACAACCAAATCGACGTTATCGCTCATCAGCTTCGCTCCTTCCCGAAACGTCATTTGAGACGTTATCCTGTTTAGATTCCATTATTATCTTTATTTTATCAAAAGATACAGGGTAAAAATCGTTACAATCGACACCAACATCATATTGCTTTCCGATAGATTCCAACATTCCGTGAGAATGACCATGTAGTTGCCAAGAGTTCCAATGGGATTTTCCCCATGTTCTCATAGCATAATGACAGACAACAATATGCTGACCTTCTATTGTTTTTTCCCATATTTCGTGATAACTTCCGTTCATCCAGTTATCGTGCGAACCCCTCAAAAAAACATGATTGCCAATTAGTTTTTTATGTAAATCTCTGATGAAATCTGCATTACCCTTCCAACAAAAATCACCTGCATGAATCACAAAATCATCCTTGCCAACTATTTCGTTATTTCTCTTAACTAGTTCATTGTTCATTTCCTCTATATTGTTGAATGGTCTTTTCATAAAAGAAAGAACATTGTCGTGGTTATAGTGTTCATCTGCTGTAAAAAAATACGTCATATATCTTGACAATCTCCTTGAATTTTATTATTAGGTGTTGCGAAATATAAGCCCTCCTTTTCCCTTCTACCTCATAGTTTTTGGGGTGTCAATATGTGGAATGATTTGTGGATTATAATCATTTTTCTTATATCCATGTTTTAGTAAACATAAATCACATATTGGTAAGTTTCCATTCAAGTAAGTGACCCGAGAAGCATTACCTAATGGTATCATGCACCAATGACAACACAATGTGGAATTACTAGTATAATAATTCATTTTCCCCTCCAAGTCGTGCTACTGTATGTTAGTAAATAAATCAACGGTGCTAAATTAACATTCCTTTTTTACGATCTATACTCAATTTGTTGATTAAGTTGTCGCAAAAGTGCCTTTTATTTTTGTCTGCTTCCGTTTCCTTACCAAAGCCTCTTAGAAAACCGATCATTTCCCTGTCCGATTTAATCAAAGAAATAATATATACTCGTTCCTTAGCAGACATTGATATTTTCATTTATCCCCTTTAAAAAAGTCGTTCTGTGCTACTCCGCTTTAATGTAAGTTTCCTTGAGTTAACAAGTTATCGCCCAACAAGTTTGTGGTTTCATCTCACCCACTCAGCCTTTTCCAGACCGTACTTTTATATTTAAGTCTTTTATTCCAAACCAATCACTATGATATAATTTAGACACGATACTCTCGTCCGTACCAATGAGAATCATATCTCCCTCTTGTTTATGTACATATCCTTCTGACCACGCCAACGACGCCCTGTTTTTCTGTTTCCAAAAAATATGTTTGCCGGTATAGCTAATCTGCTTTTTCATTCTTCATCCTTCTCCTTTCAAAAACTCCCCGGCCTTCTTGCACAGGGAGGGAGGGTCCTAGAGCTTTTATCATATTCATGCCAACACTCCCCAAGATACTCCGTTAGCCATTTACGCTGTGATTCGGTCATGGCTTGCCTCCCATCTGTCGCACTTCCCCAAAATAGGAAACGGATATACGTCATTTTCACAATATAAAACGTGGTGGTCGTCTATCATAAAGCTAGTGCAATTACCGCAGCACTTCAGCTTCTCAACCTGTGCCTCAAGCTCGGCAATCTTCTGCTCATACGGTCTTGTTA
>DAOSIN010000404.1:0-2326 GCA_035366675.1 Salinivirgaceae bacterium
CCACTGTTTCAGGGACATGTAGTTGATATGCTCTATTTTCCGATTATTGATACACATCTACCATCGTGGTTTCCATTTTGGGCTAATAAGCATTTTTTGTTTTTCCGTCCGGTTTTCAATATTGCCGACAGTGCAATAACTTGTGGGGTTATATATCTGATTTTATTTCAGAGCAAATTTTTTAAAACAATAGATAAAAATAAAAAAACAGTAAACGAAAACGCAGAGTAAAATATCTAAAACTATTACAGTTTTAAAAAATCAAATAGTATAACAAAATAATTGTAAAAAATTAGATACCTTTGCGCTTCGATTTTAAAAATAATAATTTGTTAGATATTTTAAACATAAATCACAATGCAAAATAAAGGAGCAATCAAATTTGTAGCTATTTTATTAGCTTTAGTATGTCTGTATCAGCTGTCTTTTACTTTTATAGCAGCCAATGTACGCAAACAGGCAAAGGAATATGCAGCCGGACCCGATAATCTTGTTGATACCGATAGAGAAGCATTTTATCTTGACTCAATGGCAAGTGAACCGGTATATAATTTTTTGTGGATTAGAAAATTTAACTTCGCAGAAGTGCAAGATAGAGAAATCGGACTCGGTCTTGACCTTAAAGGAGGTATGAACGTTATTCTGCAAGTTGCGGTTGAAGACGTTATTGTCGCCTTAGCAGATAATTCACAAGACAGTATATTCCGTGAAGCACTTAAATTAGCAAAACGATATCAACGAAACAGCCAAGAGAGCTTTGTAACCCTATTCGGACGTGCCTATTCTGAACTTTCGCCTAATGGACAATTAGCAGCTATTTTCGGAACAAAAAACCTAAAAGAAAAAATCAGCTTTAATAGCACCAATGAACAAGTATTAAAGATAATCGAAGAGGAGACACGTGCAGCTATCGACAACTCTTTTACTATTTTAAGAAATCGTATCGACCGATTTGGAGTTGCGCAACCAAATATCCAGCCGCTTGGCGTTGATGGTCAAATATTAGTTGAACTTCCCGGTATCAAAGACCCAGAAAGGGTTAAAAAACTTTTACAAGGAACAGCAAGCCTTGAGTTTTGGGAAACATATTCAAATGAAGAGGTTTACCAATATCTGTTTCAAGCAAACCAAAGGATTCGTGAGATAAATCTTGCTAAAGAATCAATTGTAACCGATGAAGCTGTACAAAGTAGCGAAGTTGCCGATAGCGCGGAAGTTGTACAAGAAGATATTATTAAAGAAGAAGAGGGCAAATCACTTTTAGAGAAAGTTGATACGGCTCAAGTTGAAGCCTCTGAGGAGTTCGATGCAAACAAATGGAAACAAGAAAACCCACTATTTGCAGTACTTAATCCACGTGTAATGCAAGACGGCTCAATAGGTCAGGGAGCAGCAGTAGGTTATGCTCATAAAAAAGATA
Organism: Salinivirgaceae bacterium; assembly: GCA_035366675.1. Lineage (GTDB taxonomy): Bacteria > Bacteroidota > Bacteroidia > Bacteroidales > Salinivirgaceae > JAAYQU01. Next base: position 1,421 of record DAOSIN010000404.1, read on the forward strand.
CTGCGATAGTAAACCGGATGTTAAATTTAGAAGAAGTTAAAAACATTTTCCCACGCTCAATGCGTATTAGGTTTTTGTGGGGTGTTAAACCTATTGATGCTGAAAAGAATTACTTCGAACTTATAGCTATAAAAGTAAATAACCGTGAGGGACTTGCAGCTTTATCTGGTGATGTTATTGTTGATGCTCGCGAAGAGTTTGGCGACCAAAGAGCAGCAGCGCAAGTAACAATGGTAATGAATAGCGATGGTGCAAAAAAATGGGCACGCTTAACTAAAAATAATATTGGACAACAAATAGCAATTGTTCTTGATGATTATGTTTACAGCTATCCGGTTGTTCAAACAGAGATTAGCGAAGGTCGTTCGTCAATTACCGGAAACTTTACCGTAGCTGAGGCAAAAGACTTGGCAAATATCCTTAAATCGGGTAAAATGCCGGCTGCTGCAAGAATTATCCAAGAAGAAATTGTTGGACCATCACTCGGTACAGAGACGATAAACAAAGGATTATGGTCATTCGTTATTGCGTTTGCAGTGGTTCTACTGTTTATGTTGTTCTACTATCGACACGCAGGTTTAGTTGCCAATATTGCACTGTTAGCAAACCTTTTCTTCTTAATGGGTGTCTTAGCATCGCTTGGAGCTGTTCTAACGCTGCCGGGTATTGCAGGTATTGTGCTGACAATGGGTATGGCGATTGACGCCAACGTTCTAATCTATGAGCGTGTAAAAGAGGAACTATTAGCAGGTAAAGGCATTAAAACAGCAATTGCCGATGGTTTCAAAAACTCATACTCAGCTATTCTCGACTCCAACTTAACAACATTGCTAACAGCTATTATTATTGGTTATTTTGGCAAAGGACCTATCTATGGCTTTGCTATCACTTTGGGAATTGGTATTT